>NZ_JADQ01000013.1:0-104861 GCF_000518465.1 Paenibacillus sp. J14
ACACTGTGTTGACGCTTGTTTCACGCTCGTCCTTTACTCGATAACGCTCTCGGTCCCGTTGCTCCAGGATCTGCTGATCCAGCGCCTCCAGTACCTGCTTCATCGCACGAGCGAATTCCTCCTGCATTTTCCGGAAAATCCATTGCTCAATCTCTTTCATCGTCGGCATTATTGTGGTAAAGTGGCTCACAGGAGCTTCCTCCTTCTTGGTGTGTTGTGCGTCAAACATCACTTTACCAAGGGAGAAGCTCTTTTTCTATATCCGCTTTTTCCAATTCCTACACCCACAGAGATTTTACACTATCTCCATAATAAGACTGCAGCAGCGGGATCAATCCCAGTGGATTCTTCCGCAGATCCTTGGCGCTAAAGAAGATGCTGCCGCTGATTTCAGGAATCTGCCGGTTGTATTCGAGCTGATTGATGATTTCCTGCGCGGTGGACCAGCCGATCTCCGGCGTTCCCAGCTTATACGGCGCATGACCGATGTACAGTTTCACGTTCGTCCCTCTTACCTCCCCGGCCCACCAATCGGCAAGCAGGTCATAACGAACCTCCTTGCGCGTCATGCTCCAGTACAGTTGGGGAGCGACATAATCGATCCACTCATTCTTAATCCAGGTCCGAACGTCGGCATAGGTGCTGTCGTATGCCGTAACGCTGGCTTTCGTATCCGAGCCGGTCAAATCGGTTGACTTGTTCCGCCAAACTCCGTAAGGGCTGATGCCAAAAGAAACATTCGGCTTAGACGCTTCAATCCGTTGGCCTAATTTCTGAACGAACTGATTGATATTGTCCCGGCGCCAGTCGCCTTTCGTGGCTATTTTCTTGGAGTTGTAAGACTTAAATGCAGCATCATCCGAGAACTTCTTCGAGGCCGTCTCCCCGGTCGGATAGAAATAATCGTCCAAATGAACTCCGTCAATATCGTATCCGTTCACAACTTCCATAATCGCTTTAATCACATGTTCACGGGCTTCCGGAATCCCCGGATTAATATACAGCTTGCCGTCAAACTTCACGATCCATTCCGGATGTTGGTTGGCGACATGATTCGCCGGAAGCTTGCTGGCATCACTGCCTGTGCTGGCACGGAACGGATTGAACCAAGCGTGGAATTCCATGCCGCGGCGGTGCGTCTCTTCAATCAGGAACTGGAGTGGGTCGTATCCCGGATCCTTGCCGGCGGTTCCCGTCAAATAAGAGGACCACGGCACCAGGGACGACGGATAAATCGCGTCCGCAGACGGCCGCACCTGAACGAACACTGCGTTCATTCCCATCGCTTGCACTTCGTCTAACAGTTGGACGTATTCGGCTTTCTGGGCATCTACCTTGCCGTACGAGCTTTTGCTCGGCCAGTCGAGATTAGAAACCGTGGATACCCAAACACCGCGCAACCCATTCGATGTATCCACAACCGGCGGCTGAGGCAGATCGGTTTGCGGGTCCTCCCCGCCTTCACCTGGTTCCGGCTGAGTTACTTCGGAGCCGCTCGACAGTGTGATCGTACGGGTCTGCTGATTCCAATTCACAGAAATGCCAAGTTGTTCGCTGACAAAACGCAACGGCACCATCGTCCGGCCGGAGCTGATTTCCACAGAAGCTTCCAGGTTGATCGTGCTCCCGTCAACTTGGACTGCAGGAGAACCTAACGTCAGCACGAGGGTAGTGCCGTCTTTTTGAATCGTCGCGGTTTTATCAACTTGGGACCAGGCTACCTGGGCTCCCAGGTTCTCACTGATCACCCGAAGCGGAACCATGGTGACATTCGCCCCAGGCTTAATGTATGGCGAAGCATCGGTGGATAACACCTCACCATCTAAAACAATCCGAATGTCGGTTGCGGCTGCGGCCGCCGGCGTATTCCCGGAATAAGGCCATAAGATGAGCAACACTAGAATAGGAATAAACCATTTGCAAAATTTCATCAGTATCCTCCACATCATCGTTATGTACGGACGAACCGTGCTACTTTCTTAAACGTCATGCGGAGGTCAAGAGTTGCGCTCTTCGGACAAAAAGAAAGAAGCATCTGCCTTCTCTGAAAAGACAGATGCTTCTTCTAGGATTCGTTGATCAGTTCCTGATGGACCTTCTCCAGGTCGCGAATTCGATTGCTGTCCCGTTTGAAATATTCCACAAGCGTCGCAATACGCGTGATCGAATCCCAGCTCAAATGATGTTCGATTCCTTCAACGTCTTTATAGATGTTCTCGTGATCAACGCCGATCATCCCAAGAAACTCCTCCAGCAAGTGATGCCGGTCTACGAGCCGTTTCCCGATTTTCTTCCCTTTATTGGTCAGGACAAGGCCCCGATATTTCTCGTAGATCAAGTATTCATCCTTGTCCAATTTCTGAATCATCTTCGTAACGGAGGAAGGATGAACCTCCAAACCTTCCGCGATATCGGACACGCGGGCGTATCCTTTCTCGTCGATCAGTTTGTAAATACGCTCCAAATAATCTTCCATACTGGGCGTTGGCATCTATCGATTCCCTCTTTTCCATGAGTTGACGCGGACAAACCTGTACGCATGTTAAACATTACTCTGTTAATGATACATGTTATGATTGTCCGTTGGCAAGTGCGCATCGGCACACTTTCCTTCGTCTTCCCCTAGAACTTCAACCATTCAGGCGTAATTTGCTGCAACCAAATCGTGATTTGCGCCATACGGTTTGTGAACAGCAATACGCCCATCAGCAGCATCAGCGCGCCGCCGATCTTCATCATTATGGCAGAATAACGGAGAATCCATTTGGTTGATCCGATAAAGAACGCCAAGATAAAAAAAGGCAAGGCAAACCCAAGAGTATAGGCGGTGATCAGTCCAATCCAGGTTCCCGGCTCCGTAACGGCTAAGGCGATAATCGCCGCCAGAATCGGGCCAACGCAGGGCGACCAGCCCGCGGAGAAGCCGATGCCAAAAATAAACGAACCGATGTATCCGGCCGGTTTGAATTTCAAATTCATCTTCCGTTCCCTGAGTAAAAACTGCGGCTGGAAGATCCCCATCAGAAACAAACCCATACAAATGATCAAAATGGCGGATAATTGCCGAATGAGCCCGCGATATTGATTAAAAAATTCGCCAAACAGTCCAGCGCCAAAGCCCAATGTATAGAACACAACAGAGAAGCCGAGGATGAACGCCAGCGTATGCGTCATCGTCCGGAAGCGAACGTCCCGTTTGCTTTGCTCCGTCTTCAATTGCTGCACGGACATCCCGGTAATATAGGACAGGTAAGACGGATATAAAGGCAGGCAGCAAGGCGAAATAAAGGAAGCAACCCCCGCGCCGAAGGCAATCCCGAGATGGATGTCAGCCATAAGTACCCCCTATGTACCCTTGCGGGCTAGGCAGAAAATCCCCGTTTGCCCAGCAAAGTAAGTATCAGCATGCAGATCAGCAGCAATACAATCGTCGCACCCGGAGCCAAATTCCAGACCCCCGCCACAATCAACCCGGCGATCACCGCGATTTCCGCAATGACGACGGAGAATATCACGGACATTTTAAAGCTGCGGGCGATGAGCAGGCTGCAGGCCGCAGGAATCGTCAGCAGCGCCGAAACGAGCAAGGCGCCAACGATTTTGATGGCGGTGCTGATGACGAGTGCCGTCATCACCGTCAGCAGCAGATTCAACAGCTTCACCGGAATCCCGCTTACTGAAGCGGCATCTTCTTCAAAAGTTAGCAGGAAAAATTCCTTGAAAAAGGCAACGACAACGATCACCACCACCAGGGTGACGCCAAAAGTTACATATAAATCTGTTGTATCCAGCGTATAAATGCTGCCAAACAGATAGCTGACCACATCCGTATTGTAACCCATCCCCAGCGTAAAGAACAGAGAGGCTAGTGCAACCCCGCCTGACATGATAATAGCAATCGACAGTTCGGCATAACCTCGGTACGCTTTACGCAGCTTTTCAATTGCAAACGAGGCGACGACCGCAAAAGCAAGGCCAACCCCCACGGGGTAGACCCCAAGCAAGAACCCTAACGCCACCCCGGCGATGGTCACATGAGCCAGCGTATCACCAATCATCGAAAGACGACGCAGCACCAGAAAGATTCCGATCAAAGGTGCGGTCAACCCGATCAGCAGGCCGCCGGCCAGCGCTCTTTGAAAAAAATCAGCGGACAATATCTCCAAAATAAACAACTCCTAAACCAACGAATGCTGCAGATCCGGGATCGCGCAGTCCTGCTCGTGCGAGTGGCGCACGTAAAATTTAATTGCCCCGCATTGCTTGCGGGGTTCCTGCCCCAGCTTCCCTTCAATCATGCCGATATCATGGGAGACCATCAGAAACGTCATGTGATGGTGGGCGTGCATATGAAAAATCAATTCAAAAAAGTCGGCTTGCGTCTGGGCGTCAATGCCGACAGTAGGTTCGTCCAAAACGAGCAAATCGGGCTTGTTCACAAGCGCCCGCGCCAAAAATACCCGTTGCTGTTGGCCGCCGGACAGCTGACCGATGCGCTTATGCTGGATATCCCCGATCCGCATCACTTCCAGCGCATCATCACACATCCGCTGATCCTCACGACCAATTCGGCGGAACAGCTTCCTGTTATTGTAGAGACCGGACAACACCACTTCGCGTACCGTCGCCGGAAACAGAGGATTGAAGGCGTTCTTCTGCGGCACATAGCCGATCCGCCCCCAATCGCGGAAGCGCCGGATCGGCTCGCCGAACAAGCGAATTTCCCCTTCGGTAGGCTGCAGCAGACCCACCATCATCCGCAGCAGTGTGGTCTTCCCCGCCCCGTTGGAACCAATCACGCCAACAAAATCCCGCTCGCGAACCGCAAAGCTGAAGTCGGAGATCACTTGTTGTTCCTGGTACGCGAAGGAAACGTGGTCAAGCTCGATTACACTATCATGACAAACGGCATCCTGTGCCGTAGTTGCGTCGGATTTCATTTATTTAGCGTCCTTCCGGTACATATAGTTTCTTCTTATTGTAGAGCTTGAATCAGATTTTGCAAATTTTTCTCCATCAACGTAAAGTAATTATCGCCAGCTTGGGCTTGGGCTTTCGTCAAGCCTTCAACCGGATTAAGGACCAGCGTCTCCACACCGGCTTCAGAAGCCAGCGTTTTGGCCAATTTATCCGAGACAAGCTCTTCGAAAAAGATATAACGAATGCCCTTCTCCTTCACCAGCTTTGACAAGGCCACTAAATCTTGAGCCCGCGGCTCAGCCTCCGGCGACAGCCCCATAATCGCATGTTGGGTTAATCCATAGTCCCGGCACAAATAGCCAAAAGCTTGGTGAGAAACAACGATTTCCTTCTTCGGCAATGAGGATAGCTGCTCCATAAACTTAGCATCTAGCGCCTGCAGCTGACTCAGCAGCTCCTGATACCGCGACTCATAAGCCGCTTGGTGCTGCGGATCGACCTCAATATAGCTGTTCTTAATATTCTCGGCCATGATCATCGCCGATTTCGGACTGACCCAGGTGTGCGGATCTACATGGTGAGGCTCCGTTTCCTCATCATGGTCCGAGTGTGCTTCCCCATGTTCGGCTTCCTCGCCATGCCCGTGACCATCATCGCCCTCGGCTTCGATCAAATCAATGCCATGGCTGATCTCCACCGTTTTCACTTTGGCATCGGCACCTAAGCCTTTCAGAAAGTTCGGGACCCAGCCCTCCAACCCTGCGCCGTTATACAAAAACAGCTGAGCTTTCGATGCATTTAAAATATCCTGACTGCGCGGCGTCCAATCATGCGGCTCAACGCCGGTCGGCAGCAAGTTGATGACATTCGCTTCTTCGCCGCCAATCGCCTTGGCAAATTCATAGATCGGATAAAAGCTAGTGATTACGTTCACCTTGCCCTCAACGATTGTCCCGCTGCTTCCGTTCTTCCCGCAGCCAGCTAGAACCAGCAGGAGCGTAAGCAACATTGCCGCTGCGACGAAGCCTCGCTTGAATCTATGTATAAACATCATGACTCCCTCTCTTAATCGTAATGATTACCAACAAGGATTATAGGGCCCTCCTCTTGGAATGTCAACCTCTATTATTCTTCCTATAAGTTGTGCACAACAAACAAAACCGCCAGAGGAAGGTTCCTCTGGCGGCCTGGATGACTTGCGGTGAGCATACCGCAAGTCATCGCTTATCCGTCTGATTATTTTACGATCGCACCGTTTGGCATCGTATCCGGCACCGTGGCCAGCGTTAGCTGATCACCTTGCGAAGCGGCAAGGATCATGCCCTGCGACAGCTCGCCGCGCAGCTTCACCGGCTTCAGGTTCGTCACGCAAATCACTTTGCGTCCAACCAGCTCCTCCGGCTTATAGAACTTGGCGATACCGGACACAACCTGGCGCTGCTCATAGCCCAGATCCAGCTGCAGCTTCAGCAGCTTGTCGGCCTTCGGCACCGGCTCGCAGGCAAGCACCTGCGCAACCCGCAGCTCAACCTTCGCGAAATCGTCAATGCCGATTTCGTCCTTCGGCTCCGGCTTCTCCACTGCCGGTGCCGGCGTCGACGCCGAAGCGGCAGCCGGGGCGGCAGCCGGGGCGGCAGCCTCAGCCGCCGGCGTACCCCCGGTCATCGAGTTCGAAATAAACTCGATTTCCTGCTCTGAGTCGAGCCGCGGGAAGATCGGCTCGCCTTTGACGAGCTTCGTTCCGGCCGGGATCAGGCCAAACGTCTTGGCGCTCTCCCAGGTCGTCAGCTCCCCGGGAGCGATGCCGAGCTGCGCCCAGATCTTCGCCGGCGCCTGTGTCAGGAACGGCTGCAGCAGGATCGAGGCGATGCGCAGCGACTCGGCCAGATGCGCCATGACCGAAGCGAGCTCGCCTTTCTTCGCTTCATCTTTGGCCAGCACCCACGGCTGCGTCTCATCGATGTATTTGTTCGTTCGGCTGATAAACGCCCCAATATGGGTGAGCGCCACGGAGAACCCCATGTTCTCCATAACCTCCTCTACCTTGCGGACCGTATCCAGCGCCGCTTGCTCCAGCTCCGCATCAAACGCCGTGGCGTTTGGCTCATAAGCCGGCACCTCGCCGCCAAAATACTTCTCTACCATCGCCACGGTACGGTTCAGCAAGTTACCAAGGTCATTAGCCAGATCGGAGTTCACCCGCTGTACGAAGCTTTCCGGCGTAAACGAACCGTCCGAACCGAACGGCACCTCACGCAGCAAATAATACCGGGTAGCATCAAGCCCGTAACGGTCGATCAGCACGTTTGGATCCACGACGTTGCCCTTGGATTTGGACATTTTCCCGCCCTTCATCAAGAGCCAGCCATGGCCAAACACCTTCTTCGGCAGCGGCAGCCCCAGCGCCATCAGCATAATCGGCCAGTAAATCGTATGGAAGCGCACGATTTCTTTCCCCACGAGATGAACGTCTGCCGGCCAATACCGCTCAAACAGCTCTTGATTGTCCGTGCCGTAACCAAGGGCCGTGATGTAGTTGGACAACGCATCGATCCACACGTACACGACATGCTTCGGATCGCCTTTGACCTTCACGCCCCAGTCGAACGTTGTGCGCGAGACGGCCAAATCCTCCAGCCCCGGCTTGATGAAGTTGTTGATCATCTCATTCTTGCGGGACTCCGGCTGAATGAAGTCGGGGTTTTCCTCATAGAACTTCAGCAAACGATCCACATACTTGCTCATCCGGAAGAAATAACACTCTTCCTTCACCAGCTCTACCGCATGGCCGCTCTCCGGGCTTTTCCCGCCGATCACTTCGCCTTTTTCATTGCGGATGACATCCACCAGCTGCGATTCCGTATAATACGTCTCGTCAGGAATGCTGTACCAGCCTTCATATTCCCCTTTGTAAATATCCCCTTGCTTCAGCAAACGGTCAAAAATCGCCTCCACGACCTGCTTATGCCGCGGCTCCGTTGTGCGGATAAAGTCATCGTAGGAAATGTCCAGCTTCTCCCACAGCTGCTTGATCCCCGCCACGATCCCGTCTACGAACTGCTGCGGGGTTTGGCCTTTTTCCTTCGCTTTCTGCTCGATCTTCTGTCCGTGCTCATCCGTCCCCGTCAAATAGCGGACATCAAAGCCGCGCAGCCGCTTGTACCGCGCCATGGCATCCCCCGCCACCGTCGTATAGGCATGGCCGATATGCAGCTTATCGCTTGGATAATAGATCGGCGACGTAATGTAAAATGTTGGTTTGTTGGACATCGCGATTCATCTCCTTTTATTTCATGACAAATACAACAAAAAAACTCCCGCCCCATATGGGGCGGGAGAGTTCTCACGCGTTACCACCCAATTTCCCCGCTCCTTCACAGGCTGCGGGCTCCGTTGGTCGAAATTCGACCGTCCGTTAACGCCGGACTCTACGCCATCTCCTTACCGAAGCGCTGCGCATAAAGCGCACGCTGCTCGGCTCAAAGACGGTTCCTCCCGGACCATATTCCAAAGACGCTCCAGACCGGTTTGCAGCTCCCCCGGCTCTCTGTGGCTGGATCCAATCCTTGTACTCATCCGTTCACTGGAAAGTATTGAGGTTGAGGTTGTTCATTTCAAACTTTATATTAAAAAAATTTCCAAACCGTGTCAAGCCGCGCTGGAGTTGGTCTCGCACAAATGCGATTAGGCCTGTCCGCCGCTCAGCGGAGGCGTGCCTTGCTCTCCCCCGCGCTTCTTCTCTACCTTAGGGGGAACCGGATCATAACCGCCCGGATGAAACGGCTGGCATTTCACGATCCGTTTGGCCGCCAGCCAAGACCCTTTCAGCGGGCCATGGACCTCAATCGCCTCCAAAGCATATGCCGAGCAGGTCGGATAAAACCTGCAGGTTGGCGGCTTGAGCGGCGAAATAAACTTGCGGTACACGTGGATCGGCGCCTGAAACGTTTTGCGGACGAGCCCCATCTCAGTGCACCTCGTGTTGCTCCGGCGCGGCATCCTGCGGCTTGCCGTCCGGCCGGCAATTTTTGCAATACCCAAATACCTCAAACTTATGCTTCACAACCTGGAACTGCTCCGGCGCATCGGTCAGCGGCATCGGGCAGAAATGAATCGGATACGTCTTCTCACATTGCAAGCAGATCATATGATGGTGATGATGCCCTTCACTGCTGCAGCTGGCTCGGAACTTCAAACCGTCCTCAAATACGACCTGCTCCAACACCCCCAGCTCCTCCATCACCCGGAGGTTCCGGTACACGGTATCAAAGCTAAGGCCGCTGTATTCCTTACCCATATATTCATAGACGTCCTTAGGGGTCAAATACCCGTCCCGCTCAGCGAACAGTTTGGCCAAGCTTTTGCGTTGGTCGGTAATCCGCAGTCCCCGGCTGGACATCACTTTTATAATCTCCTCGGTCGACAGCATGTGACATTCCTCCCGTCTGCACCTTCGTTCCATGCGTCTCTTCTAATAATGCCCCAAATTCACAGCAGCGTCAATTCGACGGGATCCAACTCCGCGAAACGTAAAAAAGCCCCTTTGCCTTAAAGAAGGCAAAAGAGCGTTAGCGTCTATCTCAACTGTTCAAAATAAACCGGTTCCACTTCTGCTGCCAAGCGACGTCGGACCAAAAGGGATGATGAGGAGCGCAATTGGAGCAGAGCACCATGCCCCAAAAGCCGTGCTCCATCCCTTTTCGTATGGCGTATTCCGCAATAGCTTTGCCGATCGGACCTTCCTCAAATTGGGCGAACAGCGGCGTATAGCCGACATATCCTTCGCCTATAACAACCGGAATGTCGTGCTTCTCTGCCCAATCCGCGGTTTCCTGAAACCGTTCGTCCACCTTCTGCAGCATCGCCTGCTTATGTGCGCCGTAATGCTCATACAAGTATAAATCCCATTTCACCGGGTCGCACCAGTCATGGACGTACATCAGCTTTAGTCCGACCGGATTTTCATGCATTCGCCATTCCTCGCCGACGGGCAGCCGGTAGTCCTCGAACGGCGGAGCGTCATCTCTTAGTAAAGATTGCACCAAAGCATTGGGAAATTCGAGATCCGGGTTACGGATCCCCGTCTCCTCCATCAACTGCTGCAGTACACCGTTAATATACATGTGAAAATGGGCAACCTGCTCGTTATCCGGAACACAGTCTTTGGAATAGGGCTCGTTCAGCGTGTAGCAGCCGGTGATCCGAAGATCGGCATGCTGTTCCTGTAAATAGGCAAGTGCCTCCTCCACATAGGACTTCGTATAGCGGATCAGCTTGCCTAGCTGCCGGGACGAGATGCCCGCCTCCAACGCCATCTGACTCAACCGTCCAAACTCGATCTCGTTGTGCAGTTCCACGTAAGCGATACGGTCTCCGAGTCCGGCTGATTTGACGAAATGAATTAACTGATCCATCGACCGAGCCAAAGCCATGAATCGCTCCTGCGGCGGAATCGCCTGCAGCGCTTCAAATAGCTCCGGTGTTCTCAAGAAGCTGGGGCTCTGTTGATACTCCCAAGAAGAGAGGATGATAAACATGTCGTATTGCTTCGCCAGACGAAACAGATTTAATAAATGCTGATGACCGTCGATTTCCGCGCCGCCTTTGCAGTTATACCAGCGTGTCCTCACTCCCACTTGACCAAGATTGGAGAAGGCTAATCGGCCAGGACGCGGGCCGTCTGCCGTAAATAGCAGGAATGGCATCGCACAGATTCGAATCGTATTGTAGCCCCTTTCCACCGCCTCCTTGAAGCACTGCTCCAGATCGTGAAACGGTTCCCCCGGCATCGTCATCGTATACCAAGAGAAATCCCACATCGTAATCGTTAGTTTGCGGGGAAGATGCGCGCTGATCTTGTTCATGCGATTCACCTCTTAAAACCTCTTAAATTTAGAAGCTTGATTTCGGCGGTTCCGTTTAGCTCTTATCCTTTCACGGCCCCTGAAGTAATCCCTTTAATGAATGAGCGGCTGCCAAACAGGAAGATGATGAGAACAGGCAAAGTCGACAACCCCAGCGCCGCCATCCGAGCGCCATAATCGGTCCGGTGGACAAATCCTAACGTTGAAACAAACAGCGGGATCGTATAGTTTTCACTGTTATTGATCGTCACTAACGGCAGCAAGTAGTTGTTCCATGACCAAAGAAACACCAGCGTCGACAACGTAGCCAGTCCCGGCTTAACTAACGGAATAACGATGTTAAAGAAGATCCGCGGCTCCGAGGCCCCGTCAATTCTCGCGCACTCGATGACTTCATTGGGTACCGTATCCTTGATAAACTGCACCATGAAAAAGGCGCCAAACGACCATGCGCTCCAAACCAGAATGACGGAGAGAAGCGTGTTGCCAAACCCCAGTGTACGCATCTCGATAACGTAACCGATCAACCCAACCTGGCTGGGGACCATCATCGTAATGATAATGAAATAGCGAAGAAAATTCCTCAACTTAAATTGGTATTTAGCGACCGCATAACCGATCATCGTAGCCGTGAAGACACCGATAACCACTGCGGACACCGAAACGATCATACTGTTCAAGTAAACCTGCACGAAGTTGGTCTTAAACACAGTTTTCAAGTTCTCCAACAAATAGTCGGAAGGAATCAACGGCAAGCCTTTGAAAATATCTTCAGAATAATACGTCGACATCATCAACATCACATAAAAAGGGAACAGCGATACGAGGGTAACTATGCTGAGAAACCCCCATTTTACGACCTTCATTCCTGGTCCCCCTTCCCCATGGAGATCTTATAGCTGACGATGGAGAACACAACGATCAGCATGAACAACGCATAAGCGATCGTCGCACCATATCCAAAACGAACATTCATAAACGAATCGTTGACGAACTTCCAAATGATCGTCAGCGCCGCGTTGTCTGGACCGCCGACCTGGCTCGCCGTCCAGCCGCCGTACAGCAGCTTCGGCTCGTCAAACAACTGCAGGCTTCCGATAATCGAAGTGACAATGAGGAACACAGAGATATTTCGGAGCAGCGGCAGCGTGATGCGCGTAAAGGTATGAAATGCTGTAGCTCCATCCACCTTCGCTGCCTCGTAGACATCTTGGGAAATGGCCGTCATCCCCGCCAAATAGATCGCGATAAAGTAACCTAAATTTCGCCACACGATCATAATCGCAATGATGATTCGGGACAGCCAGGGGTCCTGTAACCAGTAAATCCCTTCCTGAAGCAAGCCCATCTTTACGAATAAGGCGTTGATGATCCCAGTCTGCCAGTCGAACATAAAAGAGAAAATAAAGCCAATAGCAACAGGCGTCGTAATATATGGCAGAAAGTTCGCCGTTTGAAACAGCATTCGCCCTTTGACCATGTTAAAAATGAGATAAGCCAACAGCATGCCGGTAAAGATCAAGGTCGGTAACGACATCAGCATGATGACAACCGTGTTGAAAATCGATTTGTAAAACAACGGATCTTTTGTAAACAGCGTCACATAGTTGGTGAAACCAACAAACCGTTTCTCGCTGACACCATTCCACTCGTGAAAACTGAGGAAAAACGAATAGATGACCGGATAAAACTGAAACGCCAAGTACAAAAGCACGAACGGAAGCGAAAACAAGTAGGGCCACAGCCGAAGACCAAGCCGCTTCCTCGGCTTGCTGTTAACGACCGTTTGGGCATTCATCCTAGTAGGTCCCCCTTTCAGGAATCGATTGGGGTGAGAAACAGGATGTTCTCTCACCCCGGCGATTCTCCCGATTAGTTAATCGTTGCCTCAGGGGCCTGATTTTTGACGGCTTCCTTGAATTGCTCCAGAGCGACGTCTACACCGATGCTCGTATCCTTCATCCATAGCGGGAATAACGAGTTAAATGCCGTCTGCACAATCGAATCATATTTCGTTTGGGTCGACCCCGTCACTTCTGGCACGATATCGTCGTAGAACGTCAAGCTCAGGTTTTGATTAAAGAACTGATCGAGCTCCGTTCCGGCTTCAAGCCAATCGCGATGCTCATCGAAGAAGCTCTTGATCCCCGGCATATTTCCCAGCTTCTTGTAATTCGTCTCCATTCCTTCAGAGGACAAATAACAGAAGTAAATGTAAGCCCAAGCCGCTTCCTTGTTCTTGCTGTTCTTATAGACGCTGACAGAAGTTCCTCCGTACGTAAAGCCGCCTTCCGGCGCGGCCATCAAGCCCCATCGCCCGATGCCGTCTGGATCATTAGCCTGCACATTCCATTTGGGACTCCACGGCGCCATCGGGTAGAAAATATTATCGCCTTTTGCAAACGACGCGTTCCATCCCGGGGTATACCCCTCGTATTTACCAAGAATCCCGGCATCTCGCATGGCGAACAGCTTTTCGAACGGTACCTTCATTCGCTCCGTTAACTCAATTGTGGATCCATTGATGTATGGCTGTTCGGTCTGCCCTTTCAACACGCGGTAAGCGTCGTCGAAACTGGCGATCATCGTCACCGCACCACCGCTCTTTTCTTTGACTTCAATTCCTTTTTGGATGAAGGCATTCCAATCCGGCAACAGCGTAGACAATTCGTTTGGATCGTCGGTGCCCAGGTATTCCTTGGCCAGATCTCTCCGGTATCCGAGTCCAGCCGGTGTAATCGATTGATCGACGCCCACCAGCTCGCCTTTGGTATTCGAAAGAAGCGGCGGTAAATAATCGAGCAGTTGGTCCTTGGAGAAGTGATAAGGAGCTTGCTCTAGATTGTCGAGCACATCAAGATCAAACAACTGTCCGCGGAAGTTCATTTCGCCCAATATGACATCAGGCACCTCGGAGCCGGATGCAATCCCGCTTTGCAGCTTCTGCATGTAGTCGTTATTGTTAACGACGGTGTACTTCACTTTGACATTCGGGAAGACTTTGTTAAATTCCGGCACCATCGTGGTCAGGAAGGCTTCATCCCAGTCCCATACGACGATTTCACCTTCGATGTTTGTGGGGATCCCGCCGAGCGTCGGAGCTTCCCCTTCGGCGTTGGCGGAAGTGCCACCTGAATTCGACGACGGCTCACTTGTGTTCCGATTGGCGGCAGAATCGTTCTTCGCACAACCCGCCAATATCGCCGTGATCATCATCGCCAACACCAAGAGCGTCACCCAACTCTTTTTCAGACGTCTGTTCTTCAAATTAACCCCTCCCACATTCTTTTTGTATCCGCTTACAGTGCGATCTTATCATCGCTGGCAATGGGGTTAAAATCTCACAACCCGGTTATTTTACGCATAAATCGGCTGTCTTCCGCAGTGGAGTCCCCGTCCTCAATCGTGAAAGGGAGACGTATCCGCACTTCCGTTCCTTCGCCCGGAAAGCTCTTGATCTTGAGGCTGGCCGGCGGACCATAATGAAAATTCAATCGTTCACGAATATTAGAAAGTCCGATTCCTGTGGAGCCATTCTGGATGGGGGGGACCTTTAGGTCTTTGCGGATACCGATACCATTGTCGATGACAGATACCTCGATAAACCGATCCGATCTTCGAGCAGAGATCCTAATCCAACCGTCCCGTTCGGAGGGGAAAATCCCATGATATAGCGCGTTTTCAATAAGCGGCTGCAGCATCATCCTGAGGACCATGCAGGGCAGCAGCTCCTCTTGAATGTCCCATTCGATCCGAAACCGTCCGGGATAACGGCAGTCCTGGATGGCGGCGTATTTTTTCACCAATTCGATTTCATCCTCCAGGGTCGTGAACCAGGCATCATCGCCGATTTTGATCGTGTTTTGCAAAAGATAGATTAATGAGGCGGTCATGTCGGCCACCTCCTTCGTTCGCCCAGCATGGGCTAAATAAATCACAGTGTTTAACGTGTTATATATAAAATGGGGGTTCATCTGGGACAACAACAGCTGGATCTGCATGTTCCGTTTTTCCTTCTGTTCCTGCACATGCGATTCGATCAATGATTTCAAATCCTTCATCATTCGGTTAAATCCAAGCCCCAGCAGTTCCATTTCATCTCCGCTCCGGATCTGCAATTCAGTGTTCAAATCGCCTGCGGACACTCGTTTCATCGCTCGAACCAGCTTCGAGATCGGCCGGGTCAGTTGCACGAGCAGAGGAAGCAGAATCATCATCACCACGATGAGGCTTACCGCCACAATCAGCGTGTAAAAAAGCAACAACTTGTTAATCCGCTCGTACAAGCGTGATTTGGAGATCACCGCAACTTGTTGCCATCTCTCCCCTACGGTATCGTCAACAATTTCGATATATTTTCCCCCTTGCGAATCGCTATCGGTCCAAGGTGTCACTTCAGGGTTGCTGTCGAACAATGGAACGCCGTTTTGATTTAATAGAAGCAGTCGTTCAAAATCTTTGTTGCTCTGTTCAAATAAGCTCGCGAGATCTTTTTGATTGAAATCCAGCACAAGGTAATACCGTTCGTCACCATCGTCCTTAAAGTTCCTGTAATCCACAACATAACTAATCACCTGCTGCCGACGGTTGAGAAAAATAAAATCATGGGGATCGGAAAAACGCGATTCGCTGCGCCCCATCCGGTAAGCGGCAAACCAAGCCTGATTCAGATACTCTTTATAGTAGCTGTCATACCCTTGGTAATTAGAAAACACCTCGCCGTCCGGCCGAATAATCATCACATTTAGCAAGCTGGAATTCATCACGGGAAACAGCTTCAGCTTCTCTCGAACCTTATTTTTCTTGAAGTAACTTTGCTCGTACGTATCGTATGGATCCTTGACCATCAACGCATTCATCTCGGAGTCGCTGATGATATATTCCGCGGTTTCACGTAATTGCTCTTGCATCCGATTGATGAATGAAGACGTCTGTTCCAGCTTCGTCGTATTATCTCGAACGGCTTGTTCCCGCATAATATCCTTAACATACGAATAAGTGACCCAACTGCTGATGAGTAAGGACGAGGACAGGATCAGAGCGCATACGGCAATAATTTTGGTGCGGATCCGAGCACGCATTTTAAATCCGGATAAGTTACTCATGGTGAACTTGCTTCCTTTCCGAATACTCCAGCGGATGCTGTCCAGTCACTCGTTGAAACACTTTACTGAAATAATGGCTGTTGCGGTATCCCACTTTTTCCGCCACCTCATACAGCTTGTATTGTCCTGTCGCCAAACAACGCTTGGCTTTCTCCATGCGGACCTCCGTTATATAGTCCAGGATTGTACGGCCGGTTTCGTTTTTGAAGCAATGTCGCAAATGATCGCCGCTGATGGCAAGATGCTCAGCAATTTGTTCGGCGCTTAAATCTTTGGCATAATGTCGGTGAATATATTGGATCGCTTTCCTGACCTTCACTGAATAGACATCCCCGTGCTCGTCCTCCATCACCGCTCGGAACTGGTTTTTAAACCAACGCGCAATGCCGGTCACCGATGTCCACTCATCCGAGCCTTCAATCTCCCTGTATGGTTCATCGCGAAAGGGCGGCTTTCCCTTGCTCGTGCGAAGCTGATCCAGCTCCTTGGACAATTCGTTGCAAACGATTCGCAATTTATCAAGGCGGGCCATTTTCTTGACACGGGTAAACATGTTGTCGATCTCCTCTTCAATTTCGGCAAGGCGATGCGCCTCAACACCATGATGGAGTTGCTGGGTCCACGCTGCCCAATCGGTCTCTATGGCCTCCAATGCAAAGACAGTGTCTTCCTTGTCTTCGGTAAACATAATCACGCTGTCCATCCCGGTAAAAATACGCAGATCCAACGCCTTCTCCGCCCACGTCGCAGCAGCAAACAGCTCAGTTACCTCCTGAAACACGGTTGAGCACGCAGCAGATACCGTTCTCCCACTAGAAGCAATCTGCTCGGAAAACCTTTGTTTCAAATGCGTGCTCCTCTGAAAAAGTTCCTCATGCTGTTGTCTCCGGCTAACCATCCCGTCAAATCCAAGCAAAACCCCAATCCGGGTTCCTCCCGCCGCAATGGTCGTAAACGTCTCAATCCAGCGGTATTCCGCTCGGTCCATAGCCTCCCATGACATTTGAATCCCCGCATCTTGTGGAACTACAGGCCGCCCCACAACCGGATAAGGGGTATCCAACTCGATAGCGATGTACACATATTGGGATCCAAACAAGGCCATATAATTAGCAAGCGCTTTCAATTCTTCGTGAGAAAGTTCTTTGCCTGCCTTCACCTGCTCAAGCAATGTCTTGCTCATTTTTCTTTGCATGGCCTTATCCTTATTGATCGTATCCTTCAGCTTCTCCAGCTCCAGCGTTAAGGTCTCCGGCGTTAATTCGTGCTTGACCCAGTAATCATGGACACCAATCCGCAGCGATTGCTTAACATATTCGAATTCCTTATAGGAGGTAAGAATTACGATCTTGGCTTGACTGCCGGCTTCCACCAGCCTCTCGCTTAGGATCAAGCCATCCATGCCAGGCATCCGAATATCCACAAAAATGAGATCCGGTTTCAGCTTAGCCGCCAATTCCAACCCCTTCCGCGGATGAACAGTTTCTCCGGTCACCTTAAACCCCAGCTCTTCCCAACGAATTAAACGCTTCAAGTGTTCGATGGCCAATATTTCATCATCGACGATCATCACCTTCAGATGGTTCACAGTTACCCCCTCCTTCTTCCCTGCTTTCTTTCAACTTACAGGAGAACGCGAATTCACACAATTGATTTCATTCTCAATTTGATGGAGAATCTTCCGATTTTGGACGAAAAAAAACACGGCGCTTCCGCGCCGTGCCTTAAAGTTCAGTTCGTGTTTATTCGCTTTTCTTCTCCGGCAATTGTTGGAACAGCAGGTTAACGGACAAGTTGCTGCCCGGAGCTGCCGTGAACACCAGATCTACGGTTTGCTCGCGCTCGCCGGTCCGGAACAGCACCGCGTTCTCGTTAGGTGCGCTGAGCGAGCCGGAAGAAGGTAAGCCTACAATATCTCCGTTGACCATAATTGAGCCCATATAATGACCGCCGCGCGGGTTAAACGTGATCAGCGTGTTTGGCGCAACGCGGTAGAGCTTAACCTTGTACAAGACGCCAAAGTTTCCAGCGTTCATGCGATATTCCCCGGTAGGACCGTCCCATCCAATCAAGAACGGATCGCTGGAATTGTCGCCGATAAGCAAACGGGATGGCGTATTGCCAATCAGGTCGGTCACTACAATATTGCGCGTAGCTTCCGTATAAGTACCACGGTTATGGATGTCAGGTTTTAAGACGCTGAGATAAGGCAACGTCTTAAATGGATCTTGATCCTGACCGACCATAATGACGGTGTAATTTAAGGTATGGTCGCTGTACAAATCCGCAAACAGGGAGATGACATCCCCTTGCTTCATCGCCGTCGCGCTCAGCTCGTTCAGGATGATCTTGCTTTCCCCTGGAGCAAACCAAGTATCCTTGTATTTGCTGCCGGTTTGCATCGATTCGTAATAGCGCGCAACCGAAGCTTTCCCCGCAGCCGTTGCATAATTGCTTGGGCCGCCAAAGCCTAAATTGCTCTGAGTCAAACGGGTCGTCTCGCTATTGTTGTTCGTCGCGATGACGTACATTTTCACCGGCATCCCGGTCGAGTTGGCGTGATGGATCATGAAACGTGTATTCCCAATCGCCGATTCCTTATACAGAATCCCTTTAGAATATACCGTTTCCGGGCTGTTGCTGCGGATCAATGTGACCGCATCCGATGTGAATGCGTATCGGATCCGCTCCCAGCTTGGGACCTGGGTTCCGTCGAACGTATATTCTTCCCCAACCGGAATGAACAGCTTGTTAAATTCGTCCCGCGTGTAGAGCGTCTCGTTCGTAATCGTAATCGTCTTCTCGACGGTCGAATACAAGCCAAATTTATTGACAACCTTCAGGCGGATCGTCATTTGACCTGGAGTAAAGAACGCCAGTTCTTTATTTTCCCAAATCCGCTCGGTGATGCCAACTTCATCCGTACTTAGATCTGTATACGTAATTAATTCACCCATTTTATAGGTGTCTTTGTCCGTCGTAAAGTTAGCCACCGGTGGAGTATGCGGCTTGTCTACATGAATGGTCAGCGTAAACGGATTACTCCATTGGCCGCTGGAATCCTGCACCCGGTAAGTCACCGTATAATCCCCCGGCGTCATGAAGATATCCTGGCGTCCAATCCATTCCTCGTTCACGATCGGAAGCCCGATAGGCGAGGTCGCATTGGTGATGTATTGAACCTGGGTTTCGCCCGCAATCACTTCATTGTTGCCGATACTAAACGAAGCAACCGGCAGTGTGTTCAGATTCACGATCACTCGTTTGCCTGCCGCATCATAGGAATACGAGATGTTTAACGCCTTCGTGATCGCCGTTAACGGCACCATGAAGTTGTTTTCCACAGAATAGGATTTCCCCCGCATCGTCTGCGTCACACCGTTAACTTTATAATAAGTCGTATTCAGCTTAAAGCGCAGTTCGTCGTTCCCCCGCTTAATGATCGTTTCTTTTGTTGTATTGTCAAAAGACAGCTGGAATCCGGCACGCTCCACAATTGCCCGGATCGATATGTAAGATACGCCGTCCTTCACTTCCATTGGATATGGGGCAAGGTATTCTTTCCCGTTCTGATACATCTTATTGCTGTTCACCATTAGAATCAGTTGACCGGAGTTACTTTGGCTCATGCTTGGGTCTGCAGGCGGCGTCACCGGACTAGTTGGCGGGATCATCTCATCCCCGGTTTCCGTCCCTTCCTGCCCGTCTTCTGGAACCGTATCCCCCATCGTTCCATCGGTTGTCCCTTGATCTGCAGGCAGATCGCCAGGCTGTACCCCATCGTTTGTTGTCCCGTTCACATCTAGCTGTTGCATTTCGGCCGAAGGTTCCAGACCGTTTCCTTGCCCGATTTCCTCTGCGCTGGCTGGAAGCACCATAGCTACTTGCGATGCAACCAACATCGTGGTGATCAACAATCTCTTAAATTTCATGCCTAAACTCCCTTACTCTCCCATTTTGTGTTTCTCCCTTTAACTCACACTGTATTAAACGCATAGATAAAAGAAAAGTTGCTGACAATTAAAAACAATATATTCGCAAAATATCCACAAACTCCGTCGCTCGTTGCCCGATTTTACTTATTTTTGACAAATCCCCGTAAAAAACGCCCGGAAATCACTCCCGGGCGTTTCTATGAGAAGATGGACTAATCCTGATTTAAGCTGACGGGCAATACTCCCTGCGGCTGCAGCTCACCGACCAGCACCTTGGCTACGGCATCCAACGAAAACGGACGATTTTCATATAAGCAGAGATAGGTCTCAATCTCAGGAAAGGCGTTCAAGTCATAAGGATTTCGCGTAGATATGACGATCAGACGTTTGCCCGGGAGCTGCTGAAGGCGCTGGACGAGCTTCTGCTGGCCTTCAGGAATCTCTCCCTCCGCTGTGTAGGTCGCCACAACGATTTGGTCGACCTCTTCACTTTGTTCCAGCACCGCGGCAATCTCTTCTTCGCTGGGCTGTGTGCCAATGACCGTCATGCTCACCTGAGCATGAAGCGGCCGCAGCGCGTCCGCCAGCGTATATTGATGCACCGCTGGCTCATCGACCTCGGTGCGGTGCCGCAGCTCCGGCCAGACGACCAGCACCGGCTGGTCGCTCTTGAGCGGCAAGCGGCCCGCTCCCTTCACGAGCGTCACGCTGCGCTCAGCCGCTCGGCGCAGCAGCGCAGCGCTCTCCGCCTCCGGCGTCAGCGGCGCTGTCGTCGCGGTTGCAGCGGCTGCCGCCTGCGCCGCACTGCCGATCCGCTTCGCCTTGAGCGCCAAGATGCGCTCGAGCGAGCGGTCAAGGCGCGCCTCGCTGATCCGGCCGCTGCGCACCGCTTCGGCCACCCGCTCGATCGCCGCACGCTGTTCAGCCAGCGTATGGCTCACGAGCACGAGGTCCGCGCCGGCTTCAATCGCTTGCACCGCACCCTCGGCGATGCCATAATGTCCCGCGATAGCCTGCATCTCCAGGCAATCGGTGACGATCAGCCCGCCGTAGCCCAGCTCCTCTCGCAGCAAGCCGGTCAGCACCCGATGCGACAATGTGGCTGGCGTCCCTTCCGGCTCAAACGCCGGAAAGATCACATGCGCCGTCATGATCGCATCCACGCCCTCGGCAATCGCCTCCCGGAACGGGACCAGCTCAACCTGGTACAGCCGCTCCTTCCCGTGCGGGACGCTGGCTAAGCCGCGGTGGGAATCCACGGCTGTATCCCCGTGGCCGGGGAAGTGCTTCGCCGTCGCGATCACGCCTTCGGCTTGATAGCCGCGAACCGCCGCGGCGCCATGCACGGCCACCTGGTCCGGCCGCTCCCCAAACGAGCGGACGCCGATCACGGGATTGGCCGGATTGTTATTGACGTCGACGCACGGCGCAAAGTTGAAGTTGATGCCGAGCTGCAGCATCTCCTTGGCTGCAAGCCGCGCCACTTCCTCCGTGAGCGCAGGGTCATTCGCCGCCCCAAGCGCCATATTGCCGGGAATCCGGCTCATCCCTTCATGATCCAGCCGAGCGACCATCCCGCCTTCCTGATCGATCGAGATAAACAGCGGAAGCTCCGGTTTGCTGCGCGGCAAGCTTTGCAAGCTCCGCGACAGCTCAGCGAGCTGCTCCACTGAAGCAATGTTCCGGCGGAAATATACGACGCCGCCCACATGGTACTGCTGCACCAGCGTCCGAATCTGTTCGTCCGGCACCAAGCTATGGAATCCACAAATAAATAACTGCCCGACTTTCTCCTCTAACGTCCATGCGGTTAAGTCCACGAGCCGTCCTCCTTGTTGAATTCTCCATTTCGTTTTAAGATACGTTTGATTCCTTCTGTCGGTAATCCGACGGCGTCATGCCGGTGTACTTCTGAAAGACCTTTGTGAAATATCGCCGTTCCTGATAACCGATGGAGCTGCCGATTTGAGCGATCGAACGTTCACTGGTCCGAAGCAGGCATTTCGCCATTTCCATTCGCTGTTTGGTCAAATACTCAACAAATGTTTCGCCAAAATGATTCTTAAAGAGCAAGCAAAAGTAACTGCTGCTAATGCCCAGATAGTCGGCGATGTCTTCAATTCCAAAGTCACGGCCGAGATGGTTCTGGATATAATTTTGTGCAGACATCATCAGCAGTTCCGAGGACTTCTTCGCGGACAGGGAGCTGCGCGCATGCTCGATGAGCGAAACGATAATGGACAGCAGCTCCTTCAAACTCATCGGCTCCCGCAGCCGCTTCCATAACCCTTCTTCCTGTTCCCCTGGGAGCATCTGCAGCTCGCGCATTTCACGCAGCAAATGGATTAGCAAATAGTGCATCAGCTTCTCCGCCGCACACGCCTGCCGTTCATCCAGACCTCCGATATACGATTTCAATTCCCCGGCAATGCGTTCCAAGACCTCGCCGCTCCCATTGCGCAATCCGGTTCCCAGCTGCTCGATCCAGCCCCATTGCACTTCCATCGCGTCCTGATCCGGAGCAAAATCGTCCGTTGGCAGCGCATCCGCCTTCACGAAACCTTCCTGCGCCGCTCCCAAAATCAACCGATGCTGCAAGCGATGGTACACCAGCGATATTTCCTGCAAACCATGAGGTCCTGCCGCCATGCACATCCGAACAGGAAGCTCCTCCTTGCTGCGAATGAGCTGTCGGATCCGCTCAAAGCCCGGCATCAGCGTCTCCTCGTCAACCGTCCGATCCGCTGAAGGGGACGGGAACACGAGGCACCATTCCCCCTCCCGGATCTGCAGCACAGTTAAGCTTGGCAAAACTTCGCCAAATACATCCTTCAGCGCATGCTTGATGTGCAGATTCCACGCTTTTCGTTCATGGAGCGTCCAGGCGATGGATCGGTGCGAATAACCTTCCAGATCCAAGAGCAGCATGGCGTAACGCCGCTTCGCTTCACCGGCGTCCTCGTCGTCCCACAACAGCCCTTCCGCATCTGTCTCCTGTCCGAGCAAGGAATGTAATAGGAAGTTTTCATTGGCCAGATCAACCACCTGGTTCATCCGCTGCTCCTTGTTCAGGTTTTTGCGCTTCTCGCGAATCTGTTTGGCGATCCCCCGAACCGTCTCCTCCAGCTCAAAATAATTGATCGGCTTGCAAATATAATCCTTCACGCCGTAACGTATTGCAGTTCGAGCATACTCAAATTCCTGATACCCGGTCAACAGCAAAATTTCGCAAGGAATCTCCCGCTCCCGGAGCTCCTGCAGCAGTTGAATGCCGTCCATCACCGGCATGCGGATATCGCTTAAGATCAAGTCGGGACGATGCTGCGAAGCCATCTCTAACGCTTCCTTACCGTTCTTGGCCAACAAAACAACTTCAAACCCCATTTCCTCCCAAGGCAAAACCTTCGACAAGTTCGTGAGTATATGAATTTCGTCGTCAACCAGCAACGCTTTTAATTTCATCGTGATCCCCCGCCTCATATCTTGGTATCACACATTGAATCGTCGTCCCGTACCCGGGCTGCGAGCAAATAAACAATCCGTATCTGCTGCCATACTGAAATCTCAGCCGATCCGACACGCTGCGAAGTCCCAAGCCCCGACGTTCATGGTTCGGGTAGGGTGTCAAGGACCGATATGCCGGATCGTCCAAATCCGCATATTGAATCTTCGCCAACTGCTCATTGGTCATCCCAATTCCGTTATCTTCAACCCGCAGCAGAATGCGATCTTCCTCCATTTTCCCCGTGACCGTGATCCTGCCTTTATAATCGATGCCCTCAAACCCGTGCTGAATACTGTTCTCCACAAGCGGCTGCAGCGTAAGCTTCAACAGCAGGCAGTTCATCATTTCGTCCGGAATATCGATCGAATATTCGAACAACTCCTCGAATCGGAACTTCTGAATTTCCAAATAGCTGCGCAAATGCTCGATTTCAAGGCTGAGCTTGATCTCTTCTTTGTCTTGAATGCTAATCCGTAAAATATTCGCCAGCCGTAGCACCATTTCGCTGACCTTGCGCCCTTCGTTTTGGACGGCAAGCACGTTAATCGACTCCAACGTATTAAATAAGAAATGCGGCTTAATCTGAGCCTGCAACACGCGCAGCTCGGCATTGGCCTTCAGCCGTTGCTCCCGTTTCACTTGCTCAAACAGCTCATTGATTTTATCCATCTGGTTGTTGAAGCCCTTCTGCAGCAGAAGCAGCTCATCATCGCCCTTCTCGTCTACCCGAGCTTTCAGGTCGCCGCTCTCCACCTTGCGCATGAATCGGACAATCACACCGATGGTCCCTGTGATCCGATTCATAAAGATCAAATTAAATAACATCGCCGTCAGCAAGCACACACAAATAATGGCAACAAACCATTTGGCAAAGGTCGTAACCTCCTGCGACAAATAACTCCAGGATGTAACCGAAACGAGGCTCCACGGATAATCCTGTAATTTATAAATGGAGATGACGCTCTCTTGGTTGTTAAATTTCCCTTTAAAACTCCGATACCTCTCGTCGCTTTCCCATTTCAATTTCTTTGGCAGATACGCCTTGATTTGCTGGCCATCCAACTCCAAATGATAATCGTACAGAATCAGTCCTTTGTCATTCACCAGCATAAACCGGGTATCGCGCATCTGACTGCCCAGCTTCAGGTTCTGAAAAATCTTCTCAAACTCCCAATTCTTGATCTGCACCACCAGCACGCCAACCCGCTCCAGGTTGCTAAGCTCTTTGATTAGGCGGATTTGCGTAAACACGTTGTCCGATCCGGTTAATTCCGGATATTCGTGGGGAGCGATCCATTTCGGCTGGCCGTTCAGGGCCATCACTTCGTTATATAAAGGATGCTCCTTGAATTTTTCATAGGGCAGCGTCTCGAAATTTTCCTTATTAAAGATCGCGATGACATTGGATTTCCGGCCTCCATGGATGTTGTACAAAAACGCGTAGTCAATGGCCGGATGGCTGTACAGCAGAGAACGGAAATTTCGCTGATTGGCGTTCAGCTCCAGCTGGGTCGTGGCCGTCAAATCCTGGGAATCCGGATCCTTGGCGGATAAAGCAGCTTGAAAAACCCCTTTGGCAATCCCGTTATCCGTGACGTTATCCATCTCCTGAAAGACGTTCTTAATGCTGTAGCCGATGGCCTTCAGCGAATATTCCGCCTGCTGGCTGTATTTCTTCTCAATCGAATTAAACGTAATCCAAAACGTGATAATGCCTAATATAAACAATGGAATGATGACTAACCCCAAAAAGGCGGTAAACAGCTTAATGCGCAAATTCATCGGCGGCAGCTCCCAATTGGTAAGACTAACCCTATTCTACCACGCCACGATCTAACCTTTAACGCTGCCAGCCGTAACGCCTTCAATTATTTTTTCTTGAAGCACTGCATAGATGATCATGACCGGCAGTACGCTGAACACGATGCCAGCTGACATCTGCGCGTAGTTGGTGTTGTACGCATCACGGAATCCGACCATCCCAACCGGGAGCGTGCGAAGTTCATCCTTGGACAGGAAATAGTTTGCCAGCAAAAACTCGTTCCAGTTGCCGAGGAAGTTAATGATAAACACGGTCACGATTGCCGGCACCGTTAGCGGCAGCATCACGCGAAAGAACACCCCCGCAGAGCCTAATCCGTCCATAACGGCAGCTTCTTCAATTTCACCCGGGATCGAGCGCATAAACGCCGCTAGAATAATGACCGAAAACGGAATCGCGTTCGCCACATAAGGCAAAATCAAGGCCATGTGCGTGTCGAGAACGTTCAGGTTCCGCATCATGCTGTAGATCGGCAGCAGCAGCGAGTTGTTGGGGATCAGCATCCCCAGCAGGATGAGCTGGAATACGACCGCACTGAGCCGGTTGAACCGCATGCGGGTCACGGCAAAGGCCAGCATCGCCGCAAACAGAATCGACAAGCACGCCGATAATACACCGATATATAAGCTATTGAAAAAATACGTGCTGATCTTGGCGTTCACCCAAGCATTAATGTAATTGTCAAAAATAATCGACGACGGTAACCCAAACGGATTGGAAGCGATCGCTTGGTTATCGGTTTTGACCGAAGAGAACAACACGAACAGAAACGGATACAAAATGATGAGCAGATACGCCATCAGGAACAGATGCGGGATCGACTTTTTCAGCACTCTCATCAGTATTCAATCCTTTCTGTGCGTCGAACGACCAGGATTTGGTACAAGGCGGTAATAATGATCGTAAAGGCAAAGATCAGCACGGCGATGGCGTTGCCAAATCCGTGACGGAAGCTGGTGATCGCGTAGCGGATCATGTACGTTGCCATGACGTCCGTTGAGCCGGCCGGCCCGCCTTTGGTCATAACTAGTACGATATCGGCCGCTTTCATGGCGCCGGCCACCGACAGCATCACGACGACACTAATGATCGGCATGATCAGCGGAAGGGTAATTCGGATCGCCCGTTGGATGCCGCTCGCTCCATCAATCGCCGCGGCTTCGTCCAGTTCACGCGGGATTGCCAGAATCGCCGCCAGCACCATTACGATATAGAATCCGGTCCACTGCCAAGCATTCGTAATCAGGATGGAGAGCATGGCCCAATTTTTGTCCGACAGCCAGTACACCGGGGGAATGCCAAAGATCCCAAGCACTTGGTTCATCAGCCCGAAATCAGGATTATAAATGAACCCCCACAAGATCCCGATGACGGCGGTGGACATGATCGACGGCATAAAGACCGCTGTCTTATACAGTCCCTTCAGCTTCTTCACATTTGCGATTAAGAGGGAGAAGAACACGATCAGCGGAACCTGAATCAGACAGGAGAACAGAATGAAGTACACATTGTTGCGCACCGATTTCCAGAATGCTTGATCCTTGAAGGCCATCTCATAATTGTCCAAACCAATATAGGTCATATGCTTAGAAATGCCGTTCCAACTGGTAAAGCTGTTGTTGATGGCGTTAAAGATCGGATAGATGAAAAAGGCAACAAACAAGATCAATGCCGGGAGAACAAATAAGCTGTAAATCAGAGGACTTCTGAGCGCTTTATTCATGCCTATACCTCCGTAGTTGGAAGCAAGGGCGTCCCCAGAACCGCTGCCGGCGGGTGACGCCCTTGTTCATGATCAAACTTGAGATTTCACAATTATTCCGCCGCAGCATTGGCTGCATCTTGCGCGGCCTGCACATTCTCCAGCATCTTCGCCGGGTCGATTTCGCCGCCGATGATTTGCTGAATGCCCATGCTCAGCGCCGTATTCACTTCCGCTTGTACGAGCGCGTCAAACGCTGGGAAGGAAGTGCCGATCTCGCTTACCGCTGCAAAGATATCCTGCATCAGCGGGTCGTCGGACGCCGTCTTCATTTGCTCCAGATCCATCTTCATGGCTGGCAGTACGCCGTCTTCTTTCAAACCGCGCAGTTGCATTTCTTCCGTCCACATGTTCTTGATGAATTCCTTAACGGCTGCCAGCTTGCGTGGATCCTCCGCAACGGCACTGGAGAAGCCATAACCGTTGTTGGCATCCTGCATGACAACAACCGGATCCCCTTCATTTAATGGCGGCATGTTGAAGAAGCCGATTTTGCCAACCATGTCGCCAGCTTGAGCCGGATCACGGAATACGGAGTTCGCCCAGGAGCCGTCCATCATCATGATGGCCTCGCCTGTAATGACTTGGTTTCTCATATCCGCGTATTCAAAGCCGAGCTCGCCTTTCTTAAAGTAACCTTTTTCAACCCATTCCTGATGTTTGGCAATCGCCTTGACCATATTCTCGTCTGTCCATTTCGTTGCGCCTGTCTTGAAGCCATAAGTGATCTCCGGACCGGCATAATAGGACCACAGGTTATTGGTCGTCATCAGCGGAATCCAAGCATCCTTCGAGGATTGTGCAAACGGAATTTTGCCGTCCGCCTTAATTTTCTCGGCGATTTGCTCCAGTTCCCCAAGCGTCTTCGGTACCGTCAGCCCTTTGGATTCAAAATACTCTTTATTGTAGAAATACCCTTCGATAGAACCCCCGATTGGCAAGCCGTATACTTTGCCGTCAAGGGTAAACGGATCTAGTGTCGTAAATTTATCTTTGATCCCCAATTCTTCGATGATTGGCGTCAAATCCAGCATCAAGCCTTCCTTGGCATACAGTTGGGCATCCGGACTGCCAAAGACGTCGAAGATTTCCGGCGGTTTGCCAGCAGCCATTTCACCCCGCAGCTTCTCTTTGCGGTTCACTTCGGAGTCTACCGCATCCAGCTTGATCGTTAAGCCCGGTACAGCAGCTTCCGTCTTCTTAACGACGTCCTCCAGCATCGCCAGGCGGAACTTCTTGGATTCGCCAACCTGGGTGTGACGGATCGTGATCTCAAACGGATCGTTGTTCGTTTCCGTTTCGGTCCCCGCATTTGTGCCCTGACTATTCGACGGGGCAGGGGCAGCATTGCTTCCGTTGTTGCCGGATTTGCCGCAGCCGGCGAGCAGCGCGGATGCAACAAACACAAGAGACAGCAGCAGCACCAAACTCTTCCTCATGTTAGATAGACCCTCCTCAAACTCATTTATGTGATACACCCTCATTATAGAAAGCGTCATTCCCTTTGATAAGGAGGACATTTTTCTATAAAGGGGATAATATCATCTAAAAACCAAAATGAAAACGGTTAAACCTAACGTATAACGAGAGGTCTAACCGTTTGTATTCGAGATATTGTATTTTCGTGTAAGGATATATAACATATAATTCAAAGTTTAGCTGCTGTTTGCTGCTCACCTTCGCGAATCAACCGATAAGCTCGTTCGATCTCTTCATCCGTGGGCGAAGGTACACCTTCCAGCGGGTAAGCCCAACCGAGCTCCTGCCATTTGTATACGCCCATTTGGTGGTAAGGGAGAATTTCGAACTTCTCTACCCCCTTCAGGCTGCCGATAAACCGCCCGAGCTCCAGCAAATCTTGTTCATCGTTGTGGATGCCGGGCACATATACGTGACGAATCCACATTTTCCGATCATGATCCGACAGCCAGCGAGCCATCTTCAACATTCGATCGTTAGGTTTGCCCGTCAGCTTGATGTGCTTCTCGTTGTCGATATGTTTTAAATCCAACAGGACCAAATCGGTGACATCCAGCAAATCTTTGATCTTGTCGCCCTCGTTATAGCCGTTCGTATCCAGCGTCGTATGAAGGTTCCAGCGCCGCTTCACTTCCCGGAACAATTCCGTAACAAACGGCGCCTGCAGCGTCGCTTCGCCGCCCGAAACCGTCAGCCCACCGCCCGATGTACGATAGTAGTTCAAGTATGGCTCGATTTCAGCCAAAACTTCTTCAACCGTCATCTCCTTGCCTTCCGTCAAACTCCAGGTGTCCGGGTTATGGCAATATTGGCACTGCAACAAGCAGCCTTGCATAAAGAGGACGAAACGAATCCCCGGTCCATCTACGGTTCCGAACGTTTCTAATGAATGTATGCGACCTTTAAGCATCTTCGTCACCCTTTCCCTAAATCGCTCCCGATAATGGAATGGGGAGAAAGGCGATCCAAGCCCAACTCCCCATTTTATCGTTCAGCTTCAATTGTTGCTGCTAGTCAGCAGGTTATTACATTTTGCCGTGGAAGGTCCGGTTGATGACATCCAATTGTTGCTCACGAGTCAACTTGATGAAGTTTACCGCATACCCCGATACACGGATCGTTAATTGCGGATAGTTCTCCGGATGTTCCATAGCGTCAAGCAGTTGTTCACGGTCAAAGACGTTGACGTTCAAGTGATGCGCGTTGCTGCCGAAGTATCCGTCCATCATCGATACAAGGTTCGATTGGCGAGTTTCGATTTCTTTACCCAATGCCTTCGGCACGATCGAGAACGTATTCGAGATGCCGTCCAAGCTGTGCTCATATGGCAGTTTCGCTACCGAGCTCAGGGAAGCTAACGCCCCTTTCTTGTCGCGGCCGTGCATCGGGTTCGCCCCTGGTGCGAACGGTTCGCCAGCTTTACGTCCGTCCGGCGTGCTGCCTGTTTTCTTACCATATACAACGTTCGACGTAATTGTCAACACCGATTGAGTTGGCAGCGAGTTACGATACGTTTTATGCTTGCGGATCATGCTCATGAACGTTTCAACCAACTCTACCGCAATTTGGTCAACGCGGTCGTCGTTGTTGCCGTAGCAAGGGAAGTCGCCTTCGATTTCGAAGTCTACTGCAATGCCGTTTTCGTTGCGGATCGGTTTCACTTTCGCATATTTGATCGCGCTGAGCGAATCGGTTGCCACGGACAAGCCGGCGATACCGCAAGCCATCGTACGAAGAATGTCACGGTCGTGCAGCGCCATCTCGATCCGTTCGTAGCAGTATTTATCATGCATGTAGTGGATCACGTTCAGGGTGTTGACATACAGCTTAGCCAACCATTCCATCATTGGGATGAAGCGTTTCATTACTTCGTTATAGTCGAGATATTCCGAAGTGATCGCTGGATATTCCGGACCCACTTGGACGCCGGATTTTTCATCCTTACCACCGTTGATCGCGTACAACAGAGCTTTCGCCAAGTTCGCACGAGCGCCGAAGAATTGCATTTGTTTCCCGATTCTCATCGCGGAGACGCAGCAGGCGATCCCGTAATCGTCACCGTAAATCGGACGCATCAGATCGTCGTTTTCGTATTGAATCGAGCTCGTTTCAATCGATACCTTCGCACAGTATTTCTTGAAGGCATCAGGCAGTTGCTCCGACCAGAGCACAGTCAGGTTTGGTTCTGGAGCCGGTCCCAGGTTGTACAGCGTATGCAGGAAGCGGAAGCTGTTCTTCGTTACAAGCGTCTGACCGTTTACGGACATCCCGCCGATCGATTCCGTTACCCAAGTTGGGTCACCGCTGAACAGTTCGTTGTACTCTGGCGTTCTCAAGAATTTCACGATGCGCAGCTTCATAACGAAATGGTCAACCAATTCTTGGGCTGCTTCTTCAGTCAGCGTTCCTTCAGCCAGGTCGCGTTCAATGTAAATATCGAGGAACGAAGATACACGTCCGAGGGACATCGCGGCACCGTCTTGTTCTTTGACCGCTGCCAGATAACCGAAGTACAGCCATTGGAAAGCTTCCTTCGCATTGTTTGCCGGTCTGGAAATGTCGAATCCGTACATTTCGCCAAGCTGTTTCAATTCACCCAAAGCGCGAATTTGTTCAGAAATTTCTTCCCGCAAGCGAATCACATCTTCATCGATGACATCCACTTCAAGGGATTTCAGTTCTTGTTGTTTTTGCTTGATCAAGAAGTCTACGCCATACAGAGCAACGCGGCGATAGTCCCCGATGATCCGACCGCGGCCGTATGCGTCAGGAAGGCCAGTGATAATCCCGGCTTTACGGGCGGCTCTCATTTCCGATGTATAAGCATCAAATACCCCTTGGTTATGGGTTTTACGAATCGTTGTAAACAGGTTGACGATCTCAGCTGGCAGATCGAAGCCATAAGCTTTGCATGCATTGATAACCATGTTGATCCCGCCGAATGGATGGATCGTGCGTTGGAACGGGGCCGAACCCTGAACGCCAACGATTTGTTCTTTCTCTTTATCCAAATATCCAGGAGCATGGGAAGTAATCGTCGACGGCGTATTCACGTCTACATCCAGGACCCCTCCAGCTTCCCGTTCTTTCACGGACAGCTGCGATACGATATCCCACAACGCTTTCGTGTTCGCCGTAGCGCCTTTCAAGAAGGATTCATTTCCTTCATAAGGATTCACGTTGGATTGGATGAAATCGCGCGTATCCACTTCCTTCATCCATTTCCCAGCTTTGAAGCCTCTCCATGCGTTTTGTGCCTTCGTTTCTGTTACTTCTCTTTCGATCACCGACATCTTGATTCCCTCCATTTATATATGTGGTCGCGGTTGAAGGTCTATCCCGCGCCTCATGATCCCTAAAATTTGTGATACTTTTCACAACTTAGACAATTATGGTACCCGGCCCCGAAAGACCGGGTTCCGCTCACTTATTTCTGAGGGATCATTTATACTGTAATCATAGCTCTTCCTAACCAAAAAGATTGTGACAAATATCACATTGAGTGATATTTGTCACCTTTTTTACCCGCCTGTTCACTTATTCTTCAAATCTACCATAGAAGGCATCGCGATAAATCTCAGCCAGCTCGCTGACCAGCGGCAGCTTCGGATTCGCCGTCGTACATTGGTCTTCGAAGGCACGGTCCGCCAGGTAATCGACGCGCGATTCGAAATCCTTCGCATCGAAACCAAGCGCTTGGAACGATTCCGGAATGCCCAGCTTCTTGTTCAGATCGCGCACCGCTTTGATCAAGCTCTTCACGCCTTCTTCCGTCGTGCGAGCCGGCAGACCCAGAATGCGGGCGATTTCTGCATAACGTTCATCGGCAACGAAGTTTCTGTATTTCGGCCATGCCGCGAATTTCGTTGGTTTCTTCGCGTTGTAGCGGATGACGTGCGGCATCAGAATCGCATTGGTACGTCCATGAGCCGTACCGTATTGACCGCCCCATTTGTGCGCCAAGCTGTGGTTGATGCCAAGGAATGCGTTGGCGAACGCCATCCCTGCGAGCGTCGAAGCGTTGTGCATTTTCTCACGGGCCAGCTTGTCACCGGTCAGTGCCGATTTCTCCAGGTATTGGAATACCAGTTGGATCGCTTTAATCGCCAGACCGTCTGTGTAGTCGTTCGCCATAACCGAGACGTAAGCTTCGATCGCATGCGTCAGTACGTCCATTCCGGTATCTGCGACTGCAACTTTTGGCAAGCTGTATACGAATTCAGGGTCGATAATCGCGACGTCCGGCGTCAGCTCGTAATCCGCCAACGGGTATTTCGTATTGCCGTTGATTTTATCCGTGATTACCGAGAACGAGGTCACTTCGGAACCGGTACCCGACGTTGTTGGAATCGCCACGAACTTCGCTTTTTGGCCGAGACGCGGATATTTGTAGATCCGTTTGCGAATATCCATAAATTTTTGCTTCAGATTGTGGAAGTCGGTATCCGGGTATTCATAGAACAGCCACATGCCTTTGGCTGCGTCCATCGGCGAACCGCCGCCCAGCGCGATAATGCAGTCCGGCTGGAATTTCGCCATCAGCTCTGTACCGCGTTGTACAGTCGTGGTCGATGGATCAGGTTCAACGTCCGAGAACACTTCGATGGCGACTGGCGTTTGGCGTTGACGCAAGAAATGTTCGACTCTTTCCACGTAGCCAAGCTTCACCATCATCGGGTCAGTCACGATCATGACGCGGGAGATGTCCGGCATCTTCGCCAAGTATTGCGTCGAGTTTTTCTCGAAGTAAATTTTGCTAGGCACTTTAAACCATTGCATGTTCACGGTACGATGATTCACCCTTTTCACGTTGATCAGATTCACGGCCGTTACGTTCGACGAAGTCGAGTTGCGTCCATACGATCCGCAGCCCAGTGTCAGCGACGGCAGGTTCGTGTTGTAGATGTCGCCGATACCGCCTTGCGAAGAAGGTTGGTTCACCAGGATCCGGCAGGTTGGCATCCGTTCGGAGAATTGTTGAATCACTTCATCATTATTCGAGTGGATGACCGAGGAATGACCCATACCGCCAAATTGCACCACTTCCAGCGCACGCTTAATGCCTTCCTCTGCATTTTTCACTTTGTAGCAAGCGAGTACAGGACTCAACTTTTCTGCAGACAATGGGAATTTCGGGCCAACGCCTTCGATCTCGGCAACGAGAATTTTCGTTCCGGCCGGGACGTCGATGCCGCACATTTCCGCGATTTTTACGGCCGATTGACCAACGATCGCAGGGTTCACCGCACATTTTTCAGCGTTGATCGCGCCTGCGGTCAGCTTCGCAGCTTCTTCTTTATTTACAAAATAGCAGCCGTTGGCGATCATTTTCTTCTTCACTTGGTCAAAGATCGGTTCTTCGATAATTACCGCCTGTTCAGATGCGCAAATCATGCCGTTGTCGAACGTTTTGGACAAGATCAGGTCGTTAACCGCTTGATCCAGGTCGGCGCTCTTCTCAATGAAGCAAGGAACGTTACCAGGGCCTACGCCGAGGGCCGGTTTACCGCAGCTATAAGCCGCTTTAACCATCGCGGAACCGCCGGTAGCCAGAATGCAAGCTACGTCCGGATGATTCATCAGCGCGTTCGTGCGATCCATGGAAGGATCTTCGATCCATTGGATGCAGTCCGCAGGTGCGCCGTGTTTAACGGCCGCTTCAAGCAATATTTTAGCGGCTTCTGCACTACATTTTTGCGCGGATGGATGGAAGCCGAAGATGATCGGATTGCGTGTCTTCACGGCGATCAGCGCTTTGTAAATCGTAGTCGACGTCGGGTTCGTAACTGGAGTAATCCCCATAATGATCCCGAGTGGCTCGGCGATTTTTTGGAAGCTTTCGTAAGGATTGTCTTCGATGACGCCAACTGTTTTTTGGTACTTAATGCTGTTCCAAATATACTCCGTTGCAAACATGTTCTTGATGATTTTATCTTCGTAAACGCCGCGTCCCGTTTCCTCGATCGCCATTTTCGCCAGATACATATGCTTGTCGAGTCCAGCCAAAGCCATCGCTTGCACAATCTTGTCGATCTGCTCCTGATCCATGCTCATGAAAGCTTCGGAAGCTTTCTTCGCTTTGTCGATCAACGTTTGAATATACTCTTGTGCGGTTGGCTGAGCTTTCACAGCCACTTCGTTTTTAACAGCCATCTCTCTCATCCTCCTAAATTTTTGGATTAGGGATTTGCTTGCACATGGTGGACTAAGTTTTATATTGTGAAAAAATTCACTTATGAGCGAATCCCTATGAAGCGTGTGTGCTTCTCTTTATGTCTTGATCATAGCACAGGCTTTTTGTTTTGTATAGTGAATTTTTTCACATACTTTAAAAAAGTTGAAAGTTTTTCACTTGCCACGATAAATTTTTCATATATACTTTACATTGTGTACATAGTGTCTCTTTGAAATACTTATCGAATGCTGCGAACGCCAGTTTATTATTTTGCACCGTTTTTAGCGTGAATATCCGATTCGACATAGTGAAATTTCTCACAATGTTCACTTTTTCGGGCTTTAAAGCCCCCAAAAATTATAAAAAACCAGTTATAATTAATTTAAAATTTTCAGAAAAATTTGGAGCACAAAGGGGAAATCGATGATGAGTGAAATTGTGAATGCCACCCTGCCCCGCGGCAATACGAGCTGTTTTTCAGAGCAAAACTTCAATCGCCTTCTCGTTACGATGAAAGACAAATCTTATCCCGAGGGGACACATTTGTTCTGGGAAGGAGACTATTCCGATAAACTGTTCTACATCAAGCGCGGCCGCGTGAAGTTGACGAAATCGACAGATGAGGGCAAAGAGTTGATCCTCTACATGTATGGTGTCGGCGATATGGTTGGGCAAGCCGATCCGTTCTTCAGCTCGAAGCATAGCTTTACCGCCGAAGTCATCGAAGACTGTGAAATCGGCATTATTGAGCAGAAGGACCTGGAAATCATGATTTGCCAGCATTGCGATTTCGCCATCGATTTCATGAAATGGATGGGCATCCATCACCGTTTGACGCAAACCAAATTCCGCGATCTGATGATGTACGGCAAACCGGGCGCTTTGTGCTCGACCTTGATTCGCTTGAGCAATACGTACGGTGAACCGCACGGAGATGCAATTCTGATTAATAAGAAGATCACCCATACTGACTTGTCCAACATGATCGGGGCAACGCGCGAAAGTGTCAACCGAATGCTAAGCGACCTGCGCAAAAAGGAAGCGCTGGACTATGAGAACGGGATGATCGTAATCAAAGACCTGGTCATGCTGCAAGATATTTGCCACTGCGAGCTGTGCCCGAACGAAATCTGCCGTATTTAACCGCCTAGTACTCGCCCTATATACGGCGTTAGTTCCGGTGTATTGAACCGTCCCATGATTGGAGGGCGGTTTTTTTGCTTTCTTCCCATCGCGTAAAAAAATCCCCCAATCCTCTTCGCTACCCAATGAGGTTGGGGGATACTTATGTGGTTATGAGCCCTGTGCTTTCTTGCGCATGGGCGAAATGAACCAATATGCCATTGCGACGAATACCGCACCGCCCCCAAATCAAACTTGCCTCATGCTTCAAAAATAGCGCGGCGACCTTCCGATCACCGCGCTGTCGATAGCCGCACTACGCTTGCTGCAAAGCAGCAGCGGCAATGTAGACCTGTTCGTCCTCCACCTTGACCGGGAACATCGTGACCTGCCCGGTATCCGGTGCTTGAACGAGCCCGGTGGTCAGGTCGATTTTCCAATCATACAACGGATCATACAGATAATGACCCGATACGATCCCCTCGGCCAGCGGTCCGCCCTTTGGATGCGGATTTTGGTTCAGCGCCGCAAAAATCCGGCCATCCGATGTTCGGAACACGGCAATTTGCAGGCCGGCCACTTCCACGACACGCCCGATTTGCAGCAGAAAATCCTCCAAGGCACCAACAGGATAAAACGTTTCGCCCTTACTCTCCATACTCATGCACCATGACCCCTTTCTCTAGGACGCTGTATTACAGCTGGCTGCTCACTTCTAACGAGTGATACAATTTGCCAAGCTGTTCGTTGTCGTTCAGCACTTTTTTCCATGGATCGGATACTTGCTTCAAAGCAAATTCAATCCGTTCCATCAGCGCTTTGCGGTTCTTCACATCGTCAACGATAACCGAGCGGATATGCTCAAGGCCCATCCGTTCCACCCATTCCGACGTTCTCTCCAGGTAGTTGCCGGTTTCACGGTAGTACTGCATCAGCGCGCCGCACACTTCAATCAATTCCTCATCGGTTTTCACCTTGCACAGCGAGTCCGCCAAGCGCGGCTTGATCCCGCCGTTGCCGCCAATGAAGACCTCCCAACCGCCGTCATTGCCAACGATCCCGATATCTTTGGTGCACGACTCGGCGCAGTTACGCGGGCAGCCGTTAACCGCCATCTTAAATTTCGCCGGGAAGTCCAGCCGCTCGAATTTGCGCTCCAGCAGCGCGCCCATACCCATTGAATCCTGGGTGCCAAAACGGCAGAACTGCGAACCAACGCAGGTCTTTACTGTGCGCAACGATTTGGCATAAGCATAACCTGACGGCATATCCAGCTCTGCCCACACCTTCGGCAGGTCCTCTTTCTTCACGCCGATCAAATCCAGCCGTTGTCCGCCCGTGACCTTGACCACCTTGACATTGTATTTCAACGAAACATCGGCGATTTTCTTCAGATCTTCCGGCGTTGTGACGCCGCCGTACATCCGCGGCACCACGGTATACGTGCCGTCCTTTTGAATGTTGGCATTCATCCGTTCGTTGACGAAACGCGAAGCTTTTTCATCTTCATGGGTATCCGGGTAGATCATGCCTAGATAGTAGTTAATCGCCGGCCGACACTTCGAACAGCCTTCCGGCTGCGTCCATCCGAGCACATTCATCACTTCTTTGGTTGTCTGCAGCCCTTTCGCTTTAATCTCGGCAACGATCTCGTCCCGGCTAAGCGTAGTGCAGCTGCAAATCCCCTGTTTCGCCGATTGGGTAAAGCCATCGCCAAGCACATATTGCAGGATCTGCTCGACGACCGGTTTACAGCCGCCGCAAGATCGAGTCGCTCCGGTGCTCGCTTTAATTTCGTCGACCGTCGTCATCCCTTGATTTACGATGCAGTCCACAATCGTGCCTTTCGTCACCCCGTTACAGCCGCAGACGATTTCCTCATCGCTCATCGTTTCGACCGATGCCTTCTTCTTGGTGCCGCCGCAGCAGCCCCCGCCCATCAGCGATTCGTACAACTCATCGGTCATCTCCGCGCCTTGCTTAATCAGCTTCTGCAGCTCAGCCGAATCTGTGATATCCCCGAACAGCACTGCCCCAACCAGCTTGCCGTCCTTCAGCAAAATTTTCTTATAGGTGCGTTTCCACTCGTCCTTGCTGACGATCACCGTATGCTCCGGTCCATCGATAAATTCACCGGTGGAGAATACATCCACGCCGGAAATTTTGAGCTTGGTCGATACGACCGAACCCTCATAAGGCGCGGTATCCACGCCGCTGATATGCTTCGCCAACACCATCCCCTGCTCGAACAAAGGCGCAACCAGACCGTAAAAAACCCCGCGGTGCTCCGTACATTCCCCCACAGAATACACACCTTCAAGCGAGGTTTGCAGATAGTCGTTCACGACGATCCCACGGTTCACTTCGATGCCGCTGGCTTTAGCAACCGCAACATTAGGTCGAATTCCCACAGCCATAACGACGAATTCCGCCTCCAGCTCCGTCCCGTCGGCAAAGCGCAGGCCGCGAACCCGATGGTCGCCAAACAGCTCCGTCGTTTGTGCGCCCATCTTAAATTGGATCCCTTGCCGCTCCAACTCTGCTTTCAACATGCTCGCTGCCTGATGGTCTAACTGGCGTTCCATCAGATCTTCCATCAAATGTACAACCGTCACGTCCATCCCCAGTTGCACAAGGCCTTTGGCCGCTTCCAATCCCAACAGTCCACCGCCAATGACAGCCGCCTTCTTGTAGGTCTTCGCCGCCTCCAACATTTGCTTGCAGTCCGCGATGTCACGGAAGCCAACGACCCCTTCCTTATCGCTGCCTGGAATCGGCAAGATCAGCGAATTGGAGCCCGTTGCGATCAGCACTTTATCGTACGGGACGCGCAACCCATTATCGGCGACGACCTCTTTGGCTTCGGCATCAATCCGTTCCACTGCAGTTCCGAGATGCAGGGTGATCCCGTTCTCTTTGTACCAGTTCAAATCGTTCAGCACGATATCGTCCAGCGTTTTGCTGCCTTCCAGCACATATGACAGCATAATTCGATTGTAGTTCGGATGCGGCTCGCTTCCGAATACCGTAATGTCAAATTTCGTAGTCAACTTCAGAATTTGCTCTACCGTGCTGATTCCGGCCATTCCGTTACCGATAACAACTAGTTTCTCTCGTTCCATTCCCATATCTTTAAAATGCCTCCTCCAATAAACACCTGGGTCTCATGCAACTTGGCGATAGTTAAAATTTGAAGTGCTCCCATGCTCCCAGTATACTTTTCAAATAAGGAGGACTTTGTGATTCCATTCACATTAATTGTGAAAATTTTAACATACTTTTGTCATAACTTTTTCAATGTTCTGTAAAAAAATCCGCTCTCCCGGATGATCACCAGGATTACGGATCTCTAAGTTACATCGTACTTCTATTGCGTCGTCAAGGTAATCTCCACGTAGTCTTGCGGCTTTAATCTCATATCCAGGCCATTATCCAGCAGCTTCTTCCCATTCACTTTCAGGATCCATTGCTCGTCCTGCTTAGGGGTATAGCCGCCGACGGAGATAATTGATTTATGGTTAGGGTTAAACTGTACCAATCCACTGTGCTTCAGGAGATCTCGAACGGTGGTGTTATCACTGTATTTATGGACAAAATATTGCTTCTGACTGCCCCCGTCGATAATCAACAGCAAGGACGCCAGCGGCGAGATCGCTTCATAGCTGTCCACCGTCTTGACGTAAACCAGCAGCTTGTCACCCATTTGCAGCTCCTGATCCCAGTTGGTAGAGGCCAGCTCCTTATCATTTAGCCGGGTCCCCCATTCCAACGCCGAATCCAGCGACACCTCCCCCACCGATTGAATGGCGGACTGGTCCTCTGTAAATTTGACAATCCCGCTGCTTGCCAAGGCATGACGTACCGTTAACCCGTCGATATAATCAAAATGCAGGTTACGCGTCACATCAGGGATAAAGGTGCCTCCATCAATCATTAATGTGATATCGTGGGGGTGTTCTACTTCTGTTGTCTGCGTCTCCGCTGGTGTCGGTTGATCCATAATCTGGCCGCGGGCGCACGCCGACGCGATTATGATTATAGTCAGTCCTGCCATACATCCAACGAACCATCGCCATCTGTTAAACATAGCCGCCCTGCCTTTCTCCTCATCATTTTCCCAACTTCGGCCAGATCGTATTCCTTCTTCTTAAGCATACCGGACAAAGTGCAGGTTCTCAAATTTCAGGCTCCCTGATGGATATTGGCAAAAATAAAAAGGCCCCGTCATCGGAGGCCTGTTGTATGTTCAGATGTCTTACTTAAGTACGTCGTGATCAACGTAGCGTTCGCCGTTCATTTCGCTGATCAACTCAATCGCGACCTTCGCGCCGTCGCCCGCGGTAATGATCGTATGCACGCTTACCCCGGCAACCGTTCCTGCTGCCCAAATGCGCGGAATGCTCGTACGGCCTTGGCCATCCGTAGCAATCACCGTTTTGATTCGAGGTTCGCGGCCTTCCTTCAGCTCCAAACCGATAGCGCTTGCAAGGTCGGTTAACGCGCCGGTGGCCAATATGATATGGGACGCTTCATAACTGCGGCCGGATTCGGTCTTCACCGTAACCGTTGAACCACCGTTCGTATCGATGTCAGTCACTTTCTCTTCAATGAACTTCGCGCCGAATTTCTCCGCTTGCTCCCGGCCGACCTTCAGCAAATCGGGTCCGGAAATGTCCTTCGCACCGTAATGATTCTCGATCCATGCCCGTTTGGTCATACTGGAGTTGCTGTCCAGAACGAGCGTTTCTTTACCTGCCTTCGCCAAGAAAAGTGCTGCACTAGCTCCTGCAGGTCCTGCTCCAATAACAATTACATCAGCCACACGTACACCTACTTTCTATGATATTCCATGCCGCCCGCTCGCCGGTAACGGCATGTTCGTTGTTTATTTAATCCACTCTTCCGCCCAGGACTGCACTTGTTCCATAACGGGACGAAGCGCCCGGCCTTTCTCCGTTAGTTCATATTCAATCCGGACCGGCGTCTCAGGATAGACATGGCGAACCAGGATTCCTTCACATTCCAGATCCTTCATCCGCTCGGATAACATTTTATCGCTCATGGAAGGAATCTGATTCGAAATATCCTTAAATCGCTTGGGACCGTCCATCAGCGTTTTGATGATCAGACCGTTCCAACGTTTGCCTAAAAACGAAAATGCCGATTCAAATCGCGGACACATTGCCTGGGAATGCTCATCCATAAAATTCACCTCGTTATCATCGCCGACCTAAGGGCTGAAAGCTTACAATTTGTTAGTATATTTCATAATAGCATATTTATTGGAGGAAAGTAAGGGGGATGCCCGGTCATTTAAAAAAACGACCGCCTAGGCGGCGGCCGCTAGTATAGTATATTACGCTGGTTGTAACTTATACCCACCACATTTCGCCGGCAGAATCTTCCACCAACACCTGCTGGAGATTGCGTACCGCCTTCGTGAACCCTTCGTCGATCGACATCAGGCCGTCTTCATGCTCGATGCTGACAACATAATCGTAGCCATACAAGCGAAGGGCACTGATAATGTCCGCCCAGGTTTTCAAATCATGGCCATATCCTACTGTACGGAACTGCCAGGCCCGATCCTGCATCGTCGTATAAGGCTGCATATCCGTAAGCCCGTAACGGTTTACGTTCACCGGATCAATCGTCGTGTCCTTGGCGTGGAAATGGTGAATCGCCCCAGCCCGGCCAAGGATCGAGATCGCCTGCACCGGATCAATTCCCTGCCACCACATATGGCTGGGGTCCAAATTGGCGCCGATGGCTTCCCCAGCCGCTTCGCGTAGGCGAAGCAGCGTGGCCGGCGTATGCACGGAGAACCCGCCGTGCAGCTCCAGACCGATCTTCACATGATGCTCTGCGGCATAACGGCCCATTTCCGACCAATACGGAATCACCTTCTGGTTCCACTGCCAATCGAGGATCTCCTGGTAATCGTTCGGCCACGGTGCAACCGGCCAGTTCGGATATTTCGCGTCCTCGTGATCGCCGGGACAGCCGGAGAACGTATTTACCACCGGCACCTCCAGTAATTCAGCCAATTGAACGGTCTTGACGAAAGCGTCATGGAACTCTTGCGCCACCGCCTTTTGCGGGTGCAGAGGATTGCCGTGGCAGCTGAGCGCACTGATCGTTAACCCCCGCGATTCCACCGCCCGTTTGAACTCCTCCCGCGCTTGTTTATTTTCCAACAATACATCGGGATTACAATGCGCATTGCCAGGATAACCTCCAGTCCCGATCTCTACAGCTTTTAGCCCCTGTGCCGCTGCCTTATCCAGCGCCTGCTCCAAGGGGAGCCCTCCGAACAATACGAGAAATACGCCTAATTTCATCTCCGGTCCCTCCCGTGATTAATCAAAATAAACCGTTTTACCCGTTCTCGCCGACTCGTAAATCGCTTCCAAAATTTCCGTGACAACCAACGCTTGCTCCGGTTTCACCAGCGGTTCCTTATCCTCGAGAATCGCTTGTACCCAAGCTCTTGCTTCACGAGTAGCTTCGGTCTCCTGTTTCCCCTCGAAGAAGGCAACGCCGCCCGAGCCCAAATCAATCTTCGTTTCATACAGGCGACTCAATTTCTCCCCATTGATCCGTAGTCCGTTGGTCATGTCCGCGCCGCCTTCCGTTCCGCACAGCAGTGTTTTGGCTTCGCCGATATCCACGATGTTCAGCGCCCAGCTTGATTCCAGAATGATTGTCGCGCCATTCTTCATCGTAATGAAGCCAAATGCGGAGTCCTCCACTTTGAACTCCTCCGGATTCCATGGCCCGAATGCATTCGCTGCATTCTCGCGGCTGCCAAGCTTGTGGAAGACAGAACCGGTGACGCTCTTCGGCTCATAGTTGTCCATCAGCCACAAGGTCAGATCCAGAGCGTGCGTACCGATATCAATCAATGGACCGCCGCCTTGCTTCTCCTCATCGAGGAAGACGCCCCAAGTTGGCACGGCCCGGCGGCGAAGCGCCAGCGCCTTGCCCAGATAAATGTCGCCGAGCTCACCCTTTTCGCAAATTTCCTTCAAGTATAAGCTGTCGCTGCGGAAGCGGTTTTGATAAGCGATCGTCAGCTTCTTGCCCGTACGCTTCGCCGCATCCAGCATTTGACGCGCCTGTTCTGCCGTCTTAGCCATCGGTTTCTCGCACATGACATGGCGGCCGGATTCCAGTGAAGCAACCGTAATTTCAGCGTGGGAATCGTTTGGCGTGCACACATGTACGACTTCGGCATCGCTTTCCGCCAGCAACTGACGATAATCGGTGTATACCTTGGCATTCTCGCCACCGTATTGGGCAGCAGCCTTGGCTGCGCGTTCTTCGATGATATCGCAGAATGCGACCATCTCCACCTCAGGCTGCTGGGCCAGGCTTGGCAAATGTTTACCGTTCGCAATCCCGCCGCAGCCGATAATAGCTACTTTCAACGTTTTAGACATGAAGTTTACCTCCTTTTTGCGCATAGTCACGCACCCATTCCATGCTTGTCTGAATGCTCGTGAGCGAATCTCCGGCACAATGGTCCTGCTCGACGATTAACCATTCCACCCCCGCATCAATTGCAGCATCACCGATCTCCGTAATGGCAATTTCCCCGCGGCCAAGCTCAACCGTATCCGGTGAACCGTCTGCCTTCTTGACCACGTCCTTCCAGTGCACCAGCGGAAGCCGCCCCTTATATGTAGCGATATAATCCAGCGGATTCGCTCCAGCGAAGGCAACCCAGCAGGAATCGAGCTCCACCTGCAGCAGATGTTCAGGCACTTGCTCATAGATGGCGTCAAGCACCGGCTTGCCATCGTGTTGCAATGTCAGCTCAAAATCATGATTATGATAGCAAAGCACTAAATCTTCCTCTTTGCACTTTTCACCGAATATTTTCAAATCTTCGATGATTTCCGACCAACGGTTGCGGTCTTCCTCCGCTAAATAAGGAACGATAATATAGCGGCTGCCAATCGCTTTATTAAACGCCAATTCCTCGTCGATCGCTTCCTTCAATCGGGTATAGGGCGTATGCGCACCAATCGCCGTTAATCCTGTCTCCCGCAGAATCTCCTGTACTTGCTCTACGGTACGTCCATAAAAACCGGCAAACTCGACACCTTGATAACCGAGCTCCGCCACTTTGCGCAAGGTTCCTTCAAAATCCCGTTCCAAATGATCTCTAACCGTATACAACTGCAAACCAAGTTTCGTCATGGGTTCATTTCTCCTCTTCATCATAAGTAAGTCCCTTAGAGCTCTACAGGGCTCAACAGGATATGCCGGCCTTCATTCGAGGACCGGGCAACCGCATGCATCGCTTCCAGAACATGATAAGCCAGTTTCCCGCTGGCTCGATGCTCCCGGCCTTCCTGCATCGCTTGCACCATTTCCTCAATACCGCGTCCCCGCTCGTTATCTTCGCTGGCAAATACCGGCGGCAACGTCTCCCAAGTCTCTTCTCCGGCCCGACGAAGCTTCACCTCGCCGGTAAACCAGTTCGGATCTGGGACTTCCAGCGTGCCTTCGGTGCCATAAATCTCCATCCGCGGCAGCATGCTCCCGCCTCGCACATCAAAGCTGGTCACCAGCGTACCGATCGCCCCTCCCACGAAATCCAGCGAAGCACTGTAATGGGTTGGCGTATGAACGGGGATCCGGGTGCCCGCTTTCGGTCCCGAGCCGATCGTCCGCTCCGGAATCTGACTTCCCACCGAACCGCTGACCCGGCGAATCGGTCCCAGCAATTGGACTAGCGCCGTCAGATAGTACGGCCCCATGTCAAACATCGGCCCGCCGCCATCGACATAGAAAAACTCGGGATTCGGATGCCAGCGTTCCGGCCCGCCGCTGACCATAAACGCGGTAGCTGCCACCGGACGTCCAATCAACCCGTCATTAATCGCCTTGCGGGCCGTTTCCAGCCCGGCGCCAAGGAAGGTATCCGGGGCACAGCCGACGCGGAGGTTGCGTGCCGCAGCCAGCTCCAGCATTCGTCTGGCGTCCTCCAAGCGGATCGCCAACGGCTTCTCCACGTAAACGTGCTTACCGTGCTCCAGAGCCGCAATGTTAATCGCTGCATGGGATGAAGGCACCGTGAGATTCAGAATCAGGTCGATTCTAGGATGCCGTAACATTTCTTCAACTGTGAATACGTTTTCAATTCTGAATTCCTCGGCCCGCTCGCGCGCCTTCTCCGGAAACTGGTCGGCCAGCGCCACAACCTTCAGCCTGTCGCTCTTCGCCAAATGACGGAGGTAAGCCGGACTGATGTTGCCGCAGCCGATAATGCCAATCTGGATGTCTGTCATTTTGGTCACTCCTGCCAAGCAGATGTTTGTCAATTTGATGCGCTACCCATGTACCATGGTATTTCAAATTGCTCCAATGTAAAATGAATAATATGATTGAAACATGAACAATCTGGTCATTTTTTTCGAGAACCCTGTGGAGGACACCGATGAACAAAGAGGTAAACCTGCAAATTTTACATGCCGGCTATTCGTTGCACCGCAAGCCGTTCCACACGACCCAGCCGAACGGGCACGAAAATTATCTGATCCGCCTGCAGACGTTAGGCAAATGCCGTACGCGGTTAAACGGGCGGCTGGAGTTGCTTGAGCCTGGGGATTTGCTGCTGTTTGCCCCCGGGGACCCTTACGAGCTGAAAATCGAAGCCGAAACGAACGGAACAGGCGAACCGGTGGTTTCCAGCGGAGATTACCATATTTTTTTGTCCGGGGAATGGATCGAGTCCTGGTGGAACCGCCGGCCGCTTCCGCACCGCTTGAAGGTTCCCCTGTCCGAAGGGATGGTTGGGGCCTTCCGGCAGATTATGCTGGAGCAGCGCCGCATCTCCAACCCGATGCCGGAAATCTCCGAGTACTACTTGAAGATTCTGTGCCTGGAGATCGAACGGAATTTGCTCGAGCAGCCGCAGCCCACCTATCCTACCTATCTTGCCCACCGTCTGAAAAATTATATCGAAGAAAACGCCTCCTCCCCATTTAAGCTGGAGGACGCTGCAGCCCACGTCGGCATCAGCGTGTCGCGGGCGGTGCATCTGTTCAAGCAGGCCTTTGGCACCAGCATGATTCAATACACGCTGGAGGTGCGGCTGAACATGGCGCGCGAGCGGATTATTTTCAGCCCTCTGTCGCTGGAGCACGTTGCGGAAAGCTCCGGTTTCCCCAGCTACAACTACTTTCATAAAGTGTTCCGCAAGCGGTTTGGCATGTCGCCTAAGCAGTTTCGTTTATCTGCCCGGGAGAACAACACTTAACTCCGGAGCCAAAAAATCGCAAAAAAACAACGCCGCGACGGGCCAAATGATCAGCCACCTGCGGCGTTGTTTGCATGCGTTTTTCCTTTAACTTCCGTTTGTCTGCGGCATCGCTTTCGCTTGGTGAAGCCGCGCTTTGCGCTTCTTCATGAATTTGCCCAGCAGCACGACAGCGGCGATGATGAGCAGCTCGAAGCCGTATTTAATCCAAGGGCTGGCGAACCAGTCATGAATCAGCGGTTCTTCGACGATCATCTTGGATGCTGTCCAAGCCAGCACGGCTGCCCCAATCGTAATGACGATCGGAAAGCGTTCAGTCAGCTTCAAAATCATCGTGCTGCCCCAAACCATAATCGGTACGGATACGGCCAGACCGATAATGACCAGCATGGTGTCCCCGTGCGCCGCGCCAGCTACCGCAAGCACGTTGTCGAGGCCCATCATGGCATCGGCGATGATGATCGTGCGGATGGCCGCCCACATCTGGTTTCCGGCCTTGATCTCATGACTTTTCTCCTCAATCAGCAGTTTATAAGCAATCCAGACTAATGCAAGCCCCCCGGCAAGTCGTAAACCCGGGATGTTGAGCAGCTGCACGACGAGCAGTGTCATGATCACCCGGATCAGAATCGCCCCCAGGGTCCCCCATACGATAACTTTCTTCTGATCCTGTTGCGGCACATTGCGGGCGGCAAGCCCAATGACGATCGCGTTATCCCCGGCTAAGACGAGGTCGATCAGGACGATGGATAATAAGGCCATCCAAAATTCCGGTGACAGTAAGTCCATGTTCTCTCCCCTTTCTAAATGTTCCATGCAACGGATCTATTTTTTCTGGATAACGGCCTCGCCATTCACGTCAATTGCCGCTGGCCTGCAAAGGCTGCGAGACGGTACAATCGGACGTTCGATATGGCTGGGACTACGGGAAGATCCCACCGTTCCAAAAAAAATACGCCGTGTCCGTATTGGGCACGACGCATTTACGCATCAAAAAAGACCTTTACCCAATACTCGCTACGGGCAAAGGTCTCGCTAACAACTCTTCGTTGCCAATAAAGCCGGGGTATGTATAACTCCCGTAATGACGACTTTATTGTAACAGCTACTCCCCTTTGGGAACCATGCATGTTTTATTGAGTTATATTATAGCACGCACTTTACGAGAGAACCAGCCTTTTATGCTATCATTTTGGCTTTGTGCCAAAACAAGTTATAATAGTGATGAAATGGAGGGATCCCAAATGAGTCCATCATCAAATTCCAATCTCAAATTAGCCACGTTTGCCGGAGGCTGCTTCTGGTGCATGGTATCGCCATTCGAGGAACTGCCCGGCGTTCACGGCATTATTTCTGGATATACCGGCGGTCATACGGTGAACCCTACGTACGAGGAAGTTTGCGCCGGGAATACCGGGCATTACGAAGCCGTGCAAATTACGTACGACCCGGACATCTTTCCTTACCGCAAGCTGCTGGAGTTGTATTGGCAGCAAATTGATCCAACGGACGAAGGCGGCCAATTCCATGACCGCGGCGATTCGTACCGGACCGCGATATTTTATCATGATGAGCAGCAGCGTCTGGAAGCGGAAGCTTCCAAGCAAGAGCTTGCGCAAAGCGGCCGCTTCGATAAACCGATTGTCACCCCGATTCTGCCGGCAGCCCCATTCTATCCTGCCGAGGAGTATCATCAGCAATACCATAAGAAGAATCCGGGACACTACCGGCTGTATCGCAAAGGCTCCGGCCGCGAGGATTTCCTGGAGCGCCACTGGTCCGGCCCTGCCGATCGGGAAGAGCTGAAGCGCAAGCTGACGCCGATCCAATATGAGGTCACGCAAAATAATGCGACCGAGCGTCCTTTTACCGGAGAGTATTGGGACCATGAGGATGAAGGCATTTACGTCGATGTCGTTTCCGGCGAGCCGTTGTTCAGCTCCCGTGACAAATACGATGCCGGCTGCGGTTGGCCGAGCTTTACCCGCCCGATCCGGAGCTATCACATCAAGGAGAAGACCGATACCAGCCATTTCATGATTCGCACTGAAGTGCGCAGCCGGCTGGGCGATTCCCACCTGGGTCACGTCTTCGAGGACGGTCCGGAACCAACAGGACTCCGCTATTGCATCAATTCGGCAGCGCTCCGCTTCGTGCCGAAGGCCGATTTGGAGAAGGAAGGGTACGGCGAATATCTGTACCTGTTTGAAGATGAGCCCAAATCGCAAAAGTAATACCTGAAACAAGAAACAGGCAGCCCCTCTCGGCCGCCTGTTTCTTGTTATTTATGAAGAACAAGCTATTGCTCGCCTGGATCGGTTCCCGCCTTCTTCCGGGCGCGAAACCTCCGCACCTTCATCAAATTGCCGCACGTCTTGTCTTCACAGTATTTCTTCGTCCGGTTACGCGTGTCATCGTAAAAAAACCAGCGGCAATCCGGGTTATCACACAGGCGAATTCTTGACGTTTCCCCGTGAAGCAGCGTTTCACCGAAGCTGGCGGCAATCTCTGCCCGCACATGGCGCCAGTCCTCCGTCACTGGAACATATTGCAGCCGGATGTCTCCCGGTTCTCCGGACAACCTGCGGGTAACCAGATCCTGCGCCAAATGTTTATTGAGCACCTGCCAATCCGCCTCCTCCATCTTACCGCCTCCCGCCAGTTTGACCGTTAAGGCATGCAGGCGTTCCCGAAAATGACGCATGGCCAAGACCTCTTCCGCCGGCATCGGCACAGGAGCAGTCAATTGCCATTGATTAAGGAACCACTGCTGCCAGTTCAGCTTTTCCAGCCGATCTTCGCTGCGTCCGCTTCCCCGCCAGTCATGCCACTCGCTGTTCAAAAAATCACTCCATAATGTTTCCACTTCGAAGCCCCCAAATCCGTAACGACCTAATCAATAAATAAATGGTTACATTTCTCATTTCTTCTGCTACAATATCATTGTAACCCTTGAAATCGTAATTAGCCAGTTACAATGATAAGGAGGAAATGGAATGAGCATTACCCCCGTCGATTTACTCGTTGTGCAAAAGGACAATACTTGGGATGTCGAGGAATGGATCGTGCCGTTGTCGACAGCATTGGAGGGATTGACCGCCGAGCAAGCTGCTTGGGCTCCTCCGGGAGGCGGAAATACGATCTGGCAAACCGTCAATCATATCAACTACTATAACGGGCGGATGCTCAGCCGTTTGAAAGGAATCGAACCAGGCCCCCGATTCGAAACGAACGAAGAGAGCTTCAACGGTACTGGAGTTCAGGACGAAGCGGCCTGGGAAGACGTGCTCGCTGAAACGAAACGAATTCAATTGGAATTGCGCGAAGTGATCGCTTCCTTGACCGCTGAAGCCCTGGCGGCACCTTATGTCAATACGGGCGAGTCGTACGGACACGAACTCTCCCGCTGGATGCTGCATGATGCCTATCATGCCGGACAAATCGTATTGATCCGCCGGCAGCAGGGATCTTGGAGATCCTGATCCATCAAAGAGAAAACGGCCCGAGCCTTAAGCTCGAGCCGTTTTCTCTTTGATTGGATGGTAAGGCAGCCGCATCGGCGTAAGCTGTCCCTGACCGTAATGGACGGTCCAGGTAATCACTTTGCCGGCGATCAGCACTGCCAATATGGTAAACATCGTTTCTTTGAATGGTAAATATAACAATGAGACCGTCAGCACGACCGCATCCATGATAATAAACATCGTACCGATCTTGATGCCGGACCACTGGCTTAGAAGCATGGACAAGATATCGTCCCCGCCGCTCGCTCCGCCGGCCCGCAGCACAAGTCCCGCACCGAAACCGGTGAGAAGACCCGACAGTAATGCGGCCAACGGCAGGTTGCCGTGCAGGTTCATCGACAGCGGCGAAAATTGCTCGCACAACTCGTAAACCAGCGAAAACGTCAATGATGCCACCACCGTATTCAGCACGAACCGATGGCCCTTCAACCACCAGGCAAGCACCACGATCGGCAAATCGAGTGCGATCATGGTCAAGGCCGGAGGCAGGTTAAACAAATATTTGCCAAGCAACGCCAGGCCAACAAATCCGCCTTCCGACAATCCGTTCTGAAAATTGATGTGGTAATACGTAAACGCCAATAAACTAGATCCTGCTAACATCATTAATAACCGAGTACCGTACGTCTGCCATCTTGCTATTGTCCTCATTTGGAATCCCTCTTATCGTAGTTTGGTTGACCATTCGGCAACACCCTACGGAGTGAGTCCATGAGGAATTCATCCTTCGCATGATTTCACGCTTCCTTCGTAGGTTTGTCGCCGAAATACCGACTAGCTACGAAAGGAGCTAAGTGTAAGAGAGATCACAACGTTTCCAAATCGTCCTTTGGGATTTCGTCCTTCGGGGACTCATGGTATCCTGATCCTTTCTGTTAGAATTTCTTCTATTCATATTATACCACAAAACGAATCATGACTCCACGGGACAGGCGACAAGCCAATTTATTTCCTTGGATTGTGTGATAGATGTCATTGCATTTTAGTAACAGTTCACACATTGGCAATTTTCGATGTGACGAAAGTCACCTTTTGACCATTCAAGCCTTCCTATACTGAGGTGGAACGAAAAATCAAGGAAAGAGGGTTCCACCGATGCTTGATTCAAAGACGATCGAAATCATTAAATCTACCGTACCTGTTCTCGAAGTTCATGGACAAACGATTACGAAAACCTTCTATCAGACCATGTTCAAAAATCATCCCGAGCTGCTCAACGTGTTTAACCATGCCAACCAACGCCAAGGCAAACAGCCTACCGCGCTGGCGAATGCGGTGTATGCCGCTGCGGCGCACATTGACCGTCTGGAAGAGATTCTTCCGGTCGTTCGCGGCATTGCCCAGAAGCACCGGGCGTTAGGAATCCAGCCGGAGCAATACCCGATTGTTGGCGAGAACCTGCTCGCCGCCATCAAGACGGTGCTGGGTGACGCCGCCACCGAGGAAATCCTTGATGCTTGGGCTAAGGCATATGGTGTCATTGCGGACGTATTTATCAGCGTAGAAGCGGAGATGTACCGCGAAGCCGAGCAAAAAGAAGGCGGTTGGCGCGGATTCCGCCGCTTCATCGTTGACCGGAAGATTAAGGAGAGCGACGTGATCACCTCCTTTTATCTGAAGCCGGAGGACGGCCAAGCGATTGCCGCCTATGAGCCGGGGCAATACATTACTGTCCGTGTGAAACCGGAAGGCCAGGAGTTTACCCATCTGCGCCATTACAGCCTGTCCACGGCACCGGGCAAGCCGTATTACCGGATTTCGGTGAAACGGGAGGATGCTGCGGAGGACCGCCCGGCGGGCATTGTCTCGACCTATCTGCATACCCAGATCGAAGAAGGCGATGTGCTCGAACTTAGCGCGCCGGCCGGCGATTTCACATTGAATCCATCGTCGAACCTGCCGCTTGTGTTGCTCAGCGGCGGCGTTGGTCTTACGCCGATGGTCAGCATGTTGGAAGCAGCGCTGCAAGGCGAAATCAAACGCGATATCGTCTATGTCCACGCCGCTCGCAACGCGAAGCACCATGCGATGAAGGAGCATATTGCCGAGCTCGCACGGACCAACGACAATCTGCGTGCCTACACCGTATATGAAACGTCCGAAGCCGGCGAAGGCTGCGACAAAACCGGCTATATCGATCTGCCTTGGCTGAAGACGATTACGACAGCTGACAGCGACTTTTACTTCTGCGGCCCGGTTCCCTTCATGAAGGCGGTTCGCCGCGCCTTGAAGGAATGGGGCGTGCCCGAAGAGCGGATTCACTTTGAATTTTTTGGACCGGCTGGCACCCTGGACGAATAAGCGGCATACCAAAAGCGCGGATAACCGGAGCAATCCCCGGTTATCCGCGCTTTTGTTCGTGAAGCCGTTTCTTATGACCGTTCGTGACCATGGCTGCGCAGCAGCCGGTTCACCGTCTCTCGCCGCACGCCGATCAGCTGTCCGATCTCTTCTTGAGTCAAATAATCGGTCAAAGGTACGCCATGAGCATGCTGTCCCAGCCATTTCGTCAGCAGCTCCAGACGTTCAGCCGGCGTCCCTATCGTCAAATGGTCAAGCCGCTCCTGCATGAACCGAACCTTCTCCTGCAACAGCTGCGCGACCTCCAGCGGCTTCTTCGGATCCTCCTGAAGCTCGCGATACCATACCTGCGCAGGGATCGCTTCAACCTCGCTGCGCATGAGAGCGATCGCCGTCCCGTGCACCTCTTTCGGGGTAATCAAGGAATGATGCGGTACCGTTTCCCCCGGGTACAAAATATTAAACAAAACCATGTTCCCGTTCGGGTGCAGACGCGTTACCTTAAACAGCCCGCTCTTAATATGGTATAGAAAAGAACCATCGTCCCCTTGACGGAACAAGATTTCGCCTTTATGTAGGATCATGCCAATCTCTCCATTTCCACAACTGCCAATTAGTTTTATTATAGCAAAAACAGAGAAGACTGTCCTAACCAAGATCAAAACAAAGGCTGTCCCCGTCTATTTCTATGGGGCAGCCTTCTGTTATTACGGCCCATTGAGTTTACGATGCCAAGCTTCATAGCTGTGAACGGCAATGCCGGCAAACGATCCGTGCCTTTTCCCCAGCTCCTCTAACCTTTCCATTTCCCGGTCCAGCGAAGCAAGCGGCAGATCATGGAAGGAGACGCCGGGCCCTTCCCGGCTCTCGCCCAGCTCGACGCCCACCCAGACCCGTTTCTTTTGCCGATCCGCTTCATTTAGCGTCCGCTGTGAAATTTCATAGATGCGGCCTGCAGCATCCCGATAGGCCATAATCGCCAAGTAATCGAACTGATCAACCATCCAGTCGCCCAGCGGCAGCTTCAGGGCTCCGCTCGGGTGATCTATCCGATCCAGCCAGAATGGAACGGCCGCACCGATCGCAAGATCGTTATATCTCGCCTCTTCAGTCCAGATACGGATGCCCTCCATCCATTGCTCTACCACGGTTTCTTGATCGTTCCGCCAACGGTCCAGCAAATAGGGCTCAACGTCCAGTTGGACGCCCGCAAACCGCTCCTCCGGCTTCCCTTCCCGGTTGAAGTCGATCACCCATTTCAGAAACGCCTCGGCTTCGCCCCGATGCTCCCGCAGCGCCCAATCCGGATGACCGCTTAAAGCATGCACCTGGATACCTGCCTGGGAGGCAGCGCGGATGAAGCTGCGGTAACTGCCCTGCTCTACCCCGCTGCCAATTTGCAAGAAGATTGTATTCACGCCCTGCCTGCGGACGAAGTTCAGCAGCTCGTCCGGTTGCTGTTCGATCACCTTCGTTTCCCAAATCCAGGTTGCCTTCGCTTGTGAACCTGATGGCCGGATAAAAGCCAATAACATAAACAAAGCCAATAGCAGCATTCCGCCAAGCACCAGCAGGGTCGGCCGCTTGCTTCCCGACAACGCCCGAAGGCGGACGAAGATCGGTTTATTGAGTATCAAGACTCGTATCCTTAACCTACGATCAACGCTGGGGACTCTTCCTGAACTTGTGCAACCGAGTGGCCGATCTTATACACATGCGGCAGCGGATAATCACGGAACGCATTGCGCGTGTCCACGATTGGCACGCCGAGGTGAGCGATGCCTTCATAATCGAAGTTGCTGTGATTCGTCACCAGGACGATGCAGTCGTAGGCTTTGAATCGATCAAGGTCGTATTCGACGCTGTGCACCACGCCGCCGGATTTTTCACGGAAGCTTGTCGCATACGGGTCGTAATAGTCCACCTTGGCGCCGCTGTCCTTAAACAGCTCGTATACGGACAATCCCGGCGATTCGCGCAGGTCGGCGATGTCCGGCTTGTACGCCATGCCAAGGATCAGGATGCGTGATTTTTTAATCGATTTGGCATATTCATTCATGATTTTGGACGTTTTATTCACGACATAATAAGGCATGTTGTCGTTGGTCGACTGCGCCAGCTCGATGAATTGGCTGTAGAACCGGAAGCCCTTCGCTTTCCAGCTCAAATACATCGGATCCAGCGGGATGCAGTGACCGCCGATGCCTGGTCCCGGATAGAACGGCATAAAGCCAAACGGCTTGGTCTTCGCCGCGTCGATGACTTCCCAAATATCGATGCCCATGCGGTCGCACATCATAGCCATTTCATTCACAAAAGCGATATTCACGCTGCGGAACGTGTTCTCCAGCAGTTTGGACATTTCCGCCACTTTCGGCGAGGACACAGGAACAACCGTTTGGACATATTGGGAATACAGTGCCGTCCCCAAATCCAAGCAAGCCTTGGTAGTTCCTCCGATGACTTTCGGGGTGTTGTAAGTATTAAATTTCGGATTGGACGGATCGACCCGCTCCGGCGAGAAGCAGAGGAAGAAGTCCTCACCTACTGTATAGCCCAGCTTCTCCAGCTCGCGTTGAATCAGCTCTTCCGTCGTCCCCGGATAAGTTGTGCTTTCCAGCGTAATCAGCATGCCTTTTTTCATGTACCGCTTCAACTGATCCACCACGGTGACGATATAGGAGGTATCGGGATCCTGATTTTCGCTCAGCGGCGTCGGCACGCAGATGCTGACCGCGTTAATTTCGGACAGTACCGCGTAATCCGTGGTTGCCTGGAATCGCCCTGTGGCCATCACTTCGGCCAGCGTTTCGGACGGGATATCGTGAATATACGATTCTCCGCGGTGGATTTTCTCGATTTTTGATGTATCCAGATCGATGCCCACCACTCGGAATCCTTGCTTCACCATTTCCACTGCCAGCGGCAAGCCGACATAACCTAAACCCACTACGCCCAGTACGGCGGTTTTCGATTCAATCGCATTCATCAGCTTCTGGTAATGATTGTTCACAGGTTTCTACCTCCATTATGTTCTCTGTATTGGAATCAGATGTTATTGGATGCAACGGCGAATTCGCGCGTCGAGTTCAACCGGGGAGAACGGCTTGGTGATATAATCGTCTACCCCGTTTTGGAAGCATAAGCTGATCGTTTTCTCGACCCGCTGCTCCGTTAGCACAACGATTTTAGGCATCTGCTCGTTGCCGACCTTCTGAATTTGATGGATATACGGCAGTCCATCGATCCCGTACAGGTTCAGCTCCGTCAGCACCAGATCCGGCTTCCAATCGGCAATCAAGTCCAGGGCGGTCAAGCCGTTATCGGCTGTCATCGTTTCATAGCCCTGCATATTCAGCCGGATTTGAAGGAATTCGCGTACCGCCGGATCCCCTTCCACGATTAGGACTCGGCTTTTGACAACCAGCATGTCAGCCTTAGTAAAAATATAAATATCATCGGAGTAATTCTGTTTGGCTTTTTCCTCGATTTGACTCAGCACCTGCGGGGTAATCGCTGCCTGCGAAGTGAAGCTGGCCAGCGCCATCCGCGGACGGTAATCGGCAATGCGCTCCTGCAGCTGCTGCTTCAGGCGCAAGCCTTGATAGTGAACGGCATCCAGTGTCAGGCCTGGCAGCAGTACCGCCACGCTTCCTGGCTCATCCCCGCTCCATACATCAAACTGAAGTCCAGGTTCAGACTCCAAAATTCCCCGCACCTGGGATGCCACGTAAGAGGGGCCGCCTGCGGAATAAATGAATACCACCCCGTTTACCTCGCTGGCTGTTTCCCTCACGCGTTGCCCCATGCCGGCGTATAAGCCGGATTGTTCCGTTTGGTTATGCAGTGCTGTCAGGTTTGACATCATTCATTCCCGCCTTTCTTCTTCCGTAAGTTTATCCTTAAGTTTGGTTACTTCTTGGATCCAAGCCTTCCTTTGCCCTATCATCTCCTTTCCGGCAACCGCCGCAAAGCGGGGGAGGGAGCTCTCCGTTCCCTAGGCTGACTTGGCCGGCTTGGCTGTTTTGGCAGCCGAATCTCCTTTGTCCTGCCAGCTTTGACGGGTCATCGTCCCCCAGGAGTTGTTATTGCGCATAAACTGGATATGTCCCTGGATGCGCCACAATCCCCCGAGCTGCGCGTAACCGAAAAACTTTAGCGCCGAGAACAACAACAGCTTGCACAAATCCGACAGCTTGTCGAATCGTTTGAACGCCAGTTCCTCCAGTAAGAGCGCCCCGATACTGAGCACGTAACCGCTGAGGAAGTTGATCAGCCAGAAGATCGCAAGAATCCGCCAGTGCGTCATGTCCATCAGCGTGTACCCAATCAGGGCGAGCAGCCCCGTGATTTTAAAATAAGGGTTCAGCGCTTCAAAAATAATGTTGTACGGCATCGTCAGAAGCCCCATCACCTTGTATCTCGGATTAAAGGCCATGTCGTAGTTCTCGATCATGTTCTTCAGGTTCCCGCGGCCCCAACGCTTGCGCTGGTTCGACAGAATCCGGTACGTGTCCGGCGCTTGTGTCCAGCACACCGCTTCCGGACAGAAGGCGATACGGTACTTCAGCTTGTTCTCCAGCATGTACCGATGAAGTTTAATGATGATGTTCATATCCTCGCCGGGATACCCGCCGCGATAACCGCCGACGGCGATAACGTAATCCTTGCGGAACAGGCCAAACGCTCCAGAGACGATGATCAGCCCATTGATTGAACTCCAGCCGATCCGGCCGCCGAGGAACGCCTTCAAGTATTCCGTGGCCTGGAACATCGGCCAGATTTTGCGAGGCAGCGAAACCTCTTTCACTGCCCCGTTCTCAATCACGCAGCCGTTGGCAATCCGCACGTCGCCGCCTATGGCCACCGTTTCCTCCGGATTTTCCATATACATCCGAGCCATCCGGATCAACGCGTCCTTCTCCAGCAACGAGTCGGCATCAATCGAAGAAATGAGCGGATAATGCGCCAGGTTGATGCCGGCATTCAACGAATCGGCTTTACCGCCGTTCGGTTTGTCGATGACGTACAGATGCGGGTACTTCGGATTGTGGTACACCGCCGTAATCGGCTGACAGTCGATCGTGTGACGAACGTCTGGATTCTCTAGCGGCATCAGCTCAAATTCTTCCCGCAGCACGCCCAGCGTGTTATCCTTCGATCCGTCGTTAATAACGATAACTTCATAGGTCGGATAGTTCAGGGTCATCAAGCATTTCACGTTCTCAATAACCGTGAGTTCCTCATTAAAGGCAGGCACCAGCAGCGAGACCGGCGGTACCAGTTCAGAACCGGACAGCGTGTTGTATTTCGAATAGGCCGCCCGGCGGAAGATCGTCAGAATTTGGCGGAACGAGAACGTCATAATCGAAAAATAAATCAAGTTAACCGACATGACGTAATACGTCGCAAACAGACCATAAATCAGCAAAATATCTCTAAGCAGTGGTCTCCCTCCTCTCAAGCGCAAACGCATAACGCCCCAGCGCCGGGACTTGCCCCGGCATTTCTTGGCCGCGCATCGCAGCCATCGCCACCTTCACCAGATCCGGGTTGTCTTCCTTCATCAACTGAAGGAGAAGCCGGCTGGTGTCCAGCCGCGTCTCCATCAGAATGTCAGCGGCGAGATGGTGAATCGGTTTGCCATGACGCAACAAATAGACCAGCATATCTCTGAGCTGCTGCTCATGCTCCGCGCTCTTGGCAATTGAGCGGGCAATGACGATGCTCAGCGGGCTGTATTTCTGATCCTTCAGCATCGTGAGCAGCCGCGGCACCGCCTCCGCCGCCCGCATCCCGCCAAGCCGGTAGGCGGCGGCGATCCGCCGGCCGTAGAACAAGCTGTCGAGCAGCTTCAGGTCCTGCTGGACAAAGCCAGCGTTGTAACATAATGCGATCAGCTTCTGCTGCAGATCGCCCTTAAATTGTTCGATCCATTCGGTTACCCGCTGTTGGATCACCCGCCGTTCCAGCTCAGTCAGCTTGCCCGGCGGCAGCGGAAGCTCCTCAGCATCGCCCAAATGAGCCTGAAGGAACATGAAATAGTCTTGGTGCTTCTGCAAGTATTCCTTCGTTTTACGCTGAATGCGCAAATGCCGGATCTTTAAGTAAAACAAGAGCAGTATGCCTATGCCGATCAGCCCCAGGCATACATAAATAAAGGCAATTGCCAGGCCAAGATGCTGACCCGCCATCTTCATTTCCTCCTCTCGGCGCCTGGTTATTCTCCCGTGGTCCTGCGATCTGGCAAGGTGCGGTAGAACGCCTGCAAGGCGTAATAACCGGACTTAAGCCGTTCGGTGTACTGCACGGTTTCCCAAGGCTGCCATACGTATTTGGGGAACGTGTCCAAAGCAACGTTCTCCCCGCTGTCACCGTGATCTGTCCCCGATTCACTTCGCTCCTCAATCCAAGGCACGAAGGTGATGCCGTCGGTCTCGGTCGTCGAGAAGGCGAGGTCCTCCTTCAAAGGCCGGTAGTCGATGACCTGGCGCGAGCTGGGATCAGCGAAGCCCAGCAACATCCAAGGAATGCGCAGTTCTACCTCATTGCCGCTGTACTGCCACGAAGCGAGAGAGTTGAAATCATCGCTTCCCGTGTCGGTTGTGCCGCGAATCAGCTGCCCAACGGTCATGTCCTGAAACGGATGGGCCGATCGGGTATCCGGAGGTTTCATGGTCAAGCTGACCGCCAGCTTCCAAGGTTGAAACTGCACGGTTTGCTCCTCGGTAGGATCGTCCAGCATCCAATAACCGTACCGCCCGTAGAGACGGCGGTGGAAATCGTAGCTTGGCGCCACCCGCACCTCAGTCTCCTCATCGCTTCCGATATTCACGATCGCTTCGAGGCCGTCGTCTAACCGCAGCCTTGGCATCTCCGTCACCGGTTGGTTGCCGCCAGGCTGTGTGTTTGCACCGAGGCGGATGAGCCGCTTCGCAGGGTCGAACGGCTCGCTGAGCCGCAGCCCGACATACACATAAGCTTCGTCATGGGTCACCTGCAGCCGGTCGATGCCAGATGCTGGTTGATCCCAGGCTTGGACCTCTCCCTCCGGCAGGTTGTCCCAATCGTCCAGCTTGCCGTCGATGATGAGATCGTCTTCTTTTCCGGGACCCATGGACAACAGGCCAAATTGTTTTTCGTTCGTAAGCACATTCAGCCAAAAGGCGCGTCGATCCTCCGGGATCTCAAAGCGCATCGTATTCCACGTCTTCTTAAACCATTCATCCTGCCACATGAACAAGATCGCGCCGGCATATCCGGTATCGTAAATATCCTTCGTCAAAGAGACGTTGATTTCACCTTGCTCTTGTTCGTTGTGCCCCCCTTGGTTCCGTCCCCCTCGGCCGAGGTGGGAGACGCCCAGCGAAGACGGGACGCCATATTCGGTAATCATAACCGGAATGTCCTTATAGTAAGCTTTGAGCTCCTGTAAGTAAGCTTTATAGGTGTTGTAATCCCCATTTCCATCCGGAATCGTCTCGAGCGTCTTATCCAGATGGAAAAAGTCGGGATAGTACGGATACGCGTGATAAGCAGCGAAGTATCCTGCTTCCCATTTCACCGGCCGAATATGGGTGGCATCCACACTGGCCAGATCCTCCTCGAACAACGGTTCACCAGGATGCTCCAGCACATCCGTGGTCACCCAATTCGTAAACGTGATCGGATGCTCCCAACCGTAAGCCCGCTCCTTCTGAGCCGTGTCGTCCACCAGCTCCGCGAGCCAGCTCTCAAACGGGGTTGCTTCCTCGGTCGCCGCAAAATACTGTCCTTGATACGGCGTAACATCCGCGTGCTTGCGGTTCGTATTATCCACCATTTCCGGGTCCCATTCGGTGCCGATATGCCAAGCCATGAGATAAGGACCGGCGTTGGCGGTATATTTGCCGCCCGATGTTCCCGGCTGCTTGGGCACCTTCAAATCGCCGTATACAGCTTTGACCGCTTTTTCAATTTCCTTGTGAAAGGCTTCCTTGATCCCCGGAATATAAGCGTCCTGCTGCTCAATGAGTTGCTCTTCCGGCGACCAGATCCCTTGAATGAAATAGAGGGGATCCTTCCCTTTGTCCCGGTTGTATTTGACGAGCGCCTTGTAGAACACCGGGTTGTGCACCGTATAAATACGAATGACGTTTGCGCCCATATCGTCAATTTGTTGGAACCAGCGTAAGTAGTCGTCTTCCGTGATCGGAAATTCCCCAGGAAAATGTCCCGGCACCGTCGCCCCCAGGTTGACGCCTTTGACGAACAGCTCCTCCCAGCGGCTCTCGCCGTCATAGGCGAGAAATTTGTCCCCTTTGGTGCGGAACTTCAGCTCGGTTCCGTCCTCTGCCGCATAGCTGTAATGGGGCGGCGGCCAGTTTAATACGACCAGCACCACGCAGCCTGCGATCAAGAGGCCTGCCAGAACGAGCCCGATCGCTAATCGTTTCTTCGCTAATGTCGTCATCGGATTTACCTCTTAGTTCACCTCGCTGTTCTTCTTCTCGTGCACGTTCCGTTTAAGATCGATGCCCCTGCTGTGTCTGGCCTCCGATGAGCAAGCAAGGGCAGCAACCTTACGTACGGCCGCTTTTCTATGCAGCTATGCAGGTGATGATGCAGTATGGCCGATTCGCACCTCCGCTTCTCAAAATCACTTTTAATCATGAACCAACCGGACCTGTCGTGTAACTAGGCTGTTGGGAGTGTTTTACAGTTGGGCCTGTTTTCCGGGGGGATACGGATTTTCGGCACCCTTGTCCGGTTGGTTCATTTCGTGATAATAGACGTGCGAAATTCATCTAGGTTTCGCTCAATTTTTACACCCTTTTCCATAATGGTTACAAAATTGATACCAAAGTCTTGTCCGAAAATCGCATCATTCTGCGGTTTTTCGCGATTTGCTTCCGTTACAGCCCCTCACAAAAAAAGCTTCCCAGGTCCCAGCTTGGGACTATCGTTTTTTCAGCATCTTGGAATACGTTTTTGCGTCATGCCATCCTGCCTTGATCGGCGACTTCCTTCCTAAAAAATGACGTTTTCCCGCCCACTCCCTCCAGATCCCAGCTCATCCATTTTTCACCTTCCGTTAACAAAAAAAGCTCCCGATCCGCCAGCGGCAGATCAGCAGCTTCATTGGTTTTACTTTAGCTTTGCACAAATTTACTCGTCGTTAATCCGGCGAATCGATGTCGGCTCCAATAATGTCCGCAAACGCAATCCCTTCTGGTCCAGACTCGGTCTGAAGGCACGCCCGTCGTGCCCCGGGATCGACTCTCGGCACAGTTCCTAGGACCTCTCGTCCTTGCCATCCCCCCTAGAGACGTTAGGGGAACCGACCTTCCGGTTCACAGCGAGTGCCCGAGAATGCGCGGTCGGAATCGATGAACCTTAGGGTCTGACCGCTTTGATGACGGCAGAAACAATGTAGTCTTCTACCTTCGAACCAGGGACCCAATCTTTAATAAACGCTCTGGATTCCTCTTTCGGCTCGACTACGATATCCTTAAATCCGCTTTGCTTAAGCATCGCTTTGAGTTCCTCAACCGATGAAGCCCCAGATACGCACCCCGAATACAAAACATCCAAGTCGTTTTTGATTTCCGCCGGAAGCTCTGCCGTCGTAACGACATCGGAAATGGCTAGACGCCCGCCGGAGCGTAAAACACGGAATGCCTCATCAAAGACTTGTTGTTTATCCGGCGAGAGATTGATGACGCAGTTAGATATGATCACATCCACCGTTTGATCCGCAACCGGTAAATGCTCAATCTCCCCTAGCCGAAAATCCGTATTCGTGAACCCGCCTTTGACAGCGTTGCCCCGAGCGCGGCTCACCATTTCAGGCGTCATATCGACCCCTATCACATAACCGGTATCCCCAACCTGCCTTGATGCCAGAAAACAATCGAAACCGCCGCCGCTTCCGAGATCCAATACGACTTCCCCCGGTTTCAGCTCTGCTATTGCCTGCGGATTCCCGCATCCTAGGCCTAGATTCGCGCCAGTTGGAACAGCCGCTAGTTCTTCAGTAGAATAACCCAACTGCGAAGAGACCTCATTGGCCGTACCGCAGCAGCTTGATTCTGACGAGCAGCACGAGCTGGACTCCTCCGCCCCTTGCAAAGCAATTTCTTTGTACCGGCTGCGTACATTTTGGCGAATTTGATCGTTCTTGACTTGATTCATGAATCCTCTCTCCTTTACTTTTTTATATTTATAATTATTTGCATTTTGCAAATATTATTGAAAAGATCGCCCTTAATAAGGGGCTGAACAACATTGGCTGGATTTCGCCATCGCTTCGTTTAATAGTTTGATCGAGCGGATGACGGTCTCTTTTTCAAAATCGTTCATGTGCGAGAAGATTTCGTTGAAATAATCTTTCATTTGCTGGTCAATTGCCCCCGCAACATACTTGCCTTCCGTCGTTAAGGAAAGAAGATGCACCCTGCGGTCTTTTGGATCGGGCGTTTTCTTGACTAAATTCATCTTAATTAACGATTGAACCTGTCTGCTAAATGTCGTGATATCGGTCCCTAATGTCTCTGCTACTTGCTGAATAGAAGGCTTGTGCTGACGATCAATTTCATAAAGGATATGGCTTTGAATGACGGAGATGTCACAGCCACCCGCAGAACAGCAGTTTTTATTCAGAAAGCCAAAGCGACGAGTCATGATTTGAAATAATTCACGTACATTTTCCACATTTTCCACGGTGCCTCACCTCTCATGAAACAGTTATACCGCATTTATTTGCAATTTGCAAGTATTAACTTTACCTTTATCTCAGGAAATGGGTTATGAGGAGGGCGTAAATTTCGGTATTGACTTTTTTTAATACAAATAACAATATGGTTATATGGTTTTAATATGGGGTGATAATCATGACAATGGAATTTGAAAAGATAGCGGATATTCTGAAAGCTCTAGCCGATCCGACAAGGTTGAAAATCCTCTCTTTGCTCCGTATTCGCGATTGCTGCGTGTGTGAACTGGTTCCCATCTTTAACATTTCCCAGCCAGCCATTTCTAAACATGTAAGCCGTCTAAAAACGGCTGAATTGGTCCGCGAAACGCGAAAGGGGCAATGGGTGTTCTATTCGATCAACGAGAAGCGGTTAGAGGAAATTGGTTATGCTCTGTCCCATTTGCCTGATCTGTCCGAGGAGCTGCGGAAATTGGAGCAACGAGGAATGACAGTTACATGCGAGTAAAGGGAGTGTACAGTAATTGAGTAAACAAAAGAAAAAGCGACTCTCATTTCTGGATCGCTATTTGACGTTATGGATTTTTATTGCGATGGCGATAGGAATTGGCTTGGGTTACGTATTTCCTAACTTTGTCGCCGGTTTGAATGAATTTCAAGTTGGAACCACGTCGATACCGATTGCACTTGGCCTTATTTTAATGATGTATCCGCCGCTGGCGAAAGTACGATACGAAGAAATCGGCCGTGTCTTTCGAAATGGCAAAGTGTTATCCATTTCATTGATTCAAAATTGGCTTATCGGCCCGATCTTAATGTTTTTCTTGGCTATAATTTTTCTCCAAGGTTATCCAGAATATATGGTCGGCCTGATCATGATCGGTTTAGCCCGCTGTATTGCAATGGTTATCGTCTGGAATGATTTGTGCAGAGGGGATGCCGAGTACGCGGCGGGACTCGTTGCTTTCAACTCGATCTTTCAAGTTTTGTTTTACTCCGTCTACACCTATATCTTTGTTACGATTTTGCCGGGATGGTTCGGGTTGGAGGGCGTCGTTGTTGATATTACGATGGTCGAAGTCGCCAAGAGCGTGTTTATTTATTTAGGGATACCGTTTGTAGCCGGAATGATTACTCGCTATTCGCTTGTAAAAGCAAAAGGGCGATCCTGGTACGAAACGGTCTTTATTCCAAAAATCAGTCCCATCACACTTATCGCATTGCTGTTTACGATTATCGTCATGTTCTCACTGAAAGGCGAGATGATCATCCAATTGCCTTCGGATGTCGTGAGGATCGCGATTCCGCTATTAATTTATTTTGTCGTTATGTTCCTGATTTCGTTCTTCATGGGCAAAAAAGCCGGAGCTGACTATCCAGTGACTTCTACACTGGCATTTACCGCCTCGGGAAATAATTTTGAGTTGGCAATCGCTGTTGCCGTTGGGGTCTTTGGAATTCATTCCGGCGCTGCATTTGCGGCCGTGATCGGACCTCTTGTAGAAGTCCCTGTGATGATTGCGTTGGTCAACGTCGCGCTCCGATTTCAGCGAAAGTACTTTTCAAAGGAAGCTGCTTAACATAAACAGGAGGTATCATCATGTCAGATAACAAAAAACTCGTTTATTTTCTTTGCACAGGAAACTCTTGCCGCAGCCAAATGGCGGATGGTTGGTTGAAGGCGCTCGGTAATGATCGGTACGAAGTAAAAAGCGCCGGGTTGGAGGCACATGGGCTGAATCCGCGTGCCGTCCAGGTGATGAAGGAAGCTGGCGTCGATATTAGCGGTCATACATCGGATGTTATCGATCCGGAGATTTTGAATCGGGCTGACTATGTGATTACGTTATGCGGCCATGCAGACGAACATTGTCCGGTGATTTCGAATAAAAACGTCGTGAAGTGGCATTGGGGCTTCGATGATCCAGCCAAGGCAACCGGCACCGAGGAAGAAATCATAAGCCAATTTCGAGCAGTTCGGGACGCGATTAAGTCGCGTGTCGAAAAGTTTCTTGCTGAAGACTGCTAATCTGTCAACATTATCCTAACTTTGCATATTTCAATAAAAAGAGCTATCCCGGAAGCCGTCTACGACGACTTTTAAGGATAGCTCTTCAGGCATTCTTTATTTCATATCATTTCCACATACCATCAATAATGTCCGATAGCTTGATCCAACGAAAATCATTTCCATCAGTGATTCTGATGTTTTTTTGTTGCAGATCGATCTTCGTCACGACTCCGGTTATTTCCGCTCGATTCAATTCGCCAAATAATACTAAAGTGATCTCTTTCCTGAGCTGCATGGATTCAGCAATGAGCCTGGAGATCCGTTCCATCTCTTGATCATCTAATTGCGGCCGCGTGTTCTTTCTCAAATTCTGCTGGTGCATGAGATAAGCTTCCTTGTGCTCTGGAAGCATCATTCTTGACGATTCGAACAAGCCGTTTCCTTTCAGTTTTTTGCTCATTTATAATGTCCTCCAATTTTTTGCGCACGATCCCGCGCCTGGCCCGACACTTTTAAAGAAGAGGCCCTCATAATCGCGGTGCTTCCGTATTTCTCCTTAATTCGGTCCGTGGTTCTTTCCAAGGCTAACTTAACTTCGCGGTTATTGAACAAAGTAAGCTGATATTCCTGGTCGCTTACTAACTGACTTAAAGTGACCCCAATTTTCCGAACAGGCAACCCATCCCAATGGCGTTTAAACAGTTTTTTCGCTGCGTCGAACACCTCATCCGTGAGGCTCGTCGGGTCGGGTAATTTCATTTGTCTGTAGAAGCCGGAAGGGTGATCAAAATCCGCCCCTTGGCATCCTACCGAGACCACCCAGCCCATATACCCTTTCGTTCGAGCTCGTTGACACACTAACTCCGACAGCTCTAACAAGGGAACCATGATGTCATCAAACTCCCAGTAATCGTAGGGAAGGGTCATTTGATGGCCGATGGCTTTTTGCAAATCATGTGTACTTGGCGTTACCGGGGAATGATCCTTGCCGTTGGCAATGAGCCACAGAACTTCCCCATTCACTCCCCATTTGGCTCTTAATTTGCTCAGGGGAGTCTGGGCCAGCTGGCCAATGGTATATATCCCCATTCTCATTAAATGCCGGCGCATCCGGGAGCCCACCATAAACATCTGATGAATCGGCAACGGCCAAAGCATTTCTTGCACGTCTTTCACAGGCAAGTAAAAAATCCCTGTGGCATTCCGTTTGGCGAAATTATCGCAGGCCATTTTGGAGAGCACCTTATTTTCACTAATTCCAATGCGTACACGAACTCCCGTCTCCTTCATGACTTTATCCTGAATGCTCCGCGCAATGTTATCAGGACCGCCAAAAAGCTGTAAGCTTCCCGTGACATCCAAATACTGTTCATCGATGCTGTACGGCTCGACCAAGTCCGTGTAGGATTGATAAATTTCTGTAATTTGCAAGGATACCCTGATGTATTCCTCCATACGGGGACGAATGACCACAAGATCCGGGCATTTGGCAAGTGCCTCTCCCAGCCTCTCTGCCGTAGTGATCCCATATTGCTTGGCAAGGGGACACGCGGCGAGGATAATCCCGGAACGACGCGCGGGGTCTCCTGCAACCACAACAGGTTTGTCTGCATACTCGGGGTGGGCCGCTTTTTCAACACTTGCGTAAAAGGATTGACAATCCGCCAGCATGATGACTCGACTTTTGTTATCGCTTTTCATAGGCTGTCGCTCCTTAAGTCGACGTTAAGATACTTACTCAAATATTGATTAAGCTCCGCTTTCACCAAGCTCCAAAGCATGGAAAATCTATGTTGATAGCCCCTGCACAAATAGCGGGCCTCCATGCCCAATTCAGTGCGTTGTTGCTCGAACACCTTGATCCCTCTGTCGCGCATTTGTTTCCGAACCGACGTCAAATCTGCAGTGATCACATCTTGGGCAGTGTGTAAGGCTCTTGCGTATACCACGTCCATCTTTAGCTTTACGGTCCCTAATGCTCTCATATCCCTTTCCAACACATCCAAGAGAAGAGGGAGTAGAATGTAATCTTTGACCAGTTGAAGATCTTCTTCCGTCTCCAAGGGCGCTGGGGGGATACCTTTCATGAGGACATCCCCTCTTTCGTCCCATCGATCCCTAGATAGGCGCAAAGCCGACGGATCAGTTCCGCCTTCACCAATCCCCAGAGCATGGAGAACTCGTACGTATACCCCCGGCATAAATAGCGGGCTTCAATCCCCAGGTTCGTCCGCCGCTCTTCGAATACCTTCAGTCCATGCTCACGCATGCCTTGGCGCACCCGGGCCAAATCCGCGGCTGCGGCGTTCTGCAGCAAGCGGATCAGCCCCTTGTATACCTGAGGCAGCTTCAACGAAGCGGATGCCAATGCGCGCTGGTCTCGTTCCAGCACATCAAGCAACAGAGGAAGCAGCACATATTGCTTGATCATCTCCGCTTCCTCCTGCGTTTGCCAGGGAATAGGGCTCATGCGTCTCCCTTCTTCATGCTGTCTGTCATATGCTCACCCTCTAATCAGAACGTCTGTTCCTATTATATTCATAATACGAACAAATATTCCCTTTCGCAACAGGTTTATGTTGGATAATTTGGCAGAGCGAAAGCATGCCAAAAAAAGCGGAGCCCTTGTCCCTTCGGACTTTGGGCATCCGCCTTCCTTTCCTGCTTGCTGCTGCTTATTGAGCTGTTAAAATCAGCGGTCCGTCCGCCGTCAGCGCGATCGTATGCTCGAATTGGGCCGACAATTTGCCGTCCGCTGTACGCGCCGTCCAGCCGTCATCGTCGATCACGATGCGGAACGTGCCTTCATTGATCATCGGCTCAATCGTAAACACCATGCCTTCCTTAAGCCGAATGCCCTTACCCGCTACGCCGACATGCTCGTAGTTGGGCTCCTCATGCAGGCTGCGTCCGATCCCATGACCCAGCAGATCGCGCACGACGGAATACCCGTTCGCTTCCGCATGCTTCTGAATTGCTGAAGTCACATCGCCCAGCCGGTTGCCCGGGATCGCTTGGGCGATCCCCAGCTCCAGACATTCCTTCGTCACCCGCATCAACTTTTCCGCCTCAGGACTCACCTGACCTACCGCATAACACCAGCACGAATCGCCAAACCAGCCATCCGCCTCCGCCACGATGTCCAGCTTAAGCAGATCGCCGTTCTGCAGCGGCCGGTCGGAAGGGAAACCATGGGCTACCACATCGTTTACTGAAGCGCAGGTTTCGGCCGGAAACCCGTTGTATCCTTTCGTAAACTGCTTGCCGCCCAGTTTCGTAATATGCCGGGCGACGAAATCATTAATTTCCTTGGTCGTCACTCCGGGTTGAATCATTTTGGCGACTTCCCGGTGACAATCCGCAACAATCTGATTCGCCCGTTTCATCTCTTCAATTTCCCGCGGCGATTTCAATATAATCATTCAGCTCTCACTCCTTCGAGGGTCTGTCGGGTTCGCTCCGACAGCCGATACAATAGCAGGCGCGCAATGTCTTCCGCTTCATGGTCCAGCGTGCCTTGGCGCAGCGGAGAGCCGGCGCAACCGGCCAGCGCAGCCAACAACCGTTCTGCCTGCCGGACGCCCTCTCCAACGGCTTCTTGTCCCGCCGATGCTGTGCTCGCAGTCGCAACGATCACACCGGACCCCGGCGGTCCCCCATGCTCCAGCACCGCGGCGAACGGCTGCAACACCTGACGGCGGAACGTCTCCGCCAGCGGCAGCGCCCGCGCTTCTGGAAGCAGCTGGAAGCCATCCGCCGCCAGCTTATACAACAGATAAACGCCGTGATCCTTGGCCCACAGCTTCAGCAGCCGAGTGCCGGCTGCAACAAGGGAATCGGCGGCCGCTTCCGGCTCCGCTGGCTTCAGGTCGATCCATTCCCCGGCCCGGTCCATCGCCGTCCACAGCACGTCATACAGCAGATCCCCTTTATTGCTGTAATAGTGGTAGACCGTACCGTAACCAAGCCCGGCCTCAGTGGCCACGTCCCGAATCTCTAGCGTCAGGCCTTTCTCCAGAAACACATCGGCGGCCGCGACACGAATTTGAGCAAGCCGGCGCAGCCTGATCTCTTCATTTTGTTCCTTCGTACGCGGGGTCATCCGCCACAACCTCCTTTTATTTTTGACCTACTCTCATGTCAATATAAAACAAAACATGGAGATTGGCAAGCAGAAATGACTCCCGGCGCTTTGTGCCCCGCTCATGTATCGTTTAGCTTATCCCGCCTGTCCCCGGATCATCCCTCCGAAAAAATAGCAAAAGGCCGCCGGGGTACCTCCCCAGGGCCTTATCACCCGTCCCGCTGCATCGCTGCGCACTTACTTTAGCGGAACATTCCCCATAACCGCAGCAAGTGAAGCGTATTTCGCGGGTCGATTCGCTGATCGATAACGAATTGGACGATCTGCTCTTCCTGAACGCCGCTTAATCTTTCGCCAAGCACAGAAGCGGCCGTTCTAACGAGCCTGCGCACCTTAACGCGATCCTGCAAATCCGCGCGGGTGAGGCCGTCGACGACCTGTTTCATCCGCTCTTTGATCGCCGGATTTTTCATTTTGAACTTCACCCGTTCGACCAGCTGCGGACTGATTCCATACTGATAATAGCTGGGCATCGTGACTAGCACCTCCTGTCCCGTCATTTCCGGACTTCAACCCTAATATATGACGGTAAGGCTGTCCATAGTGCCTGAAAATCCAAAAGCACGCGGGAAAGCCGCTAGTTCTGTTTGAGGAACGCCGTTGCCTCATGGGTTTGACTCAATCGGAGGATCGTCTCTTCGTATTGCGTCGAGGCGTACGCAAAGAACAAAATATCGATCATGACCAATTGCGTAAGCCGTGAGCTGGACGCCCCGCTGCGCAAGGTCGCTTCCGGCGCCTGCGGCGTGTACAGCATCAAATCGGCCAGCTCGGCTACTTTATGATTGCCGAAACGGGACAAGCCGATGGTGCGCACGCCGTACTTTTGGGCAACCCGGAACAATTGCAGCACTTCCTTGGTGTTCCCGCTGTAAGAGATGCCCATAAACAAGGCCCCCGGCGGAGCGCTGGCCAGCGCGGCCGCAATTAGATGCTCGTCCTGCAGAGCGAACGCTTGCTTCCCCAGGCGCAGCCACTTTTGTGCGGCATCCGCTGCGACGATGGCCGAAGCGCCTACCCCGTACATATGGATGACGGAAGCTTGTCGGAAGCTGTCCACCACCTGCTCGATCAGTTCGGGCTGCAGGTGAAGCATCATATCTTGAATGGCTTGGAGACTGTTGGAGACCGTCTTTTGAATGACGTTTTGAATCGTCTCCCCGCGTTCGATGTCATAATAGCCCGGTCTTTGCGGTTTGGCATTATCGACCGACAAACGCATTTTCAAATCAGGAAATCCGCTCAGCCCCAGCGAACGGCATAGCCGGGTAATCGCCGCCGCACTGGTCCCCGCTTTATCGGCGACCGCATGGATACTTAAGCCGGAGACTTCCGCCGAAGCCGCCAAAATATATTGGGCCGCCTTTCGTTCCGATTCAGGCAGTTGTTCCAGCATGGCCTCCATTTGCGTAAGTATACTTCCCGTCGTCACGGGCATCCCCTCCGTTTTCCCCATCCGTCTGATGCTTATTTCCAATTCCCTAAAACGCAAAAGAAACGCGGCAGCCCGGTAAAAGGCAGCCCAACGTTTCTTCTGCTGACTTGTATTATCTATTATGCTCTATAAGCATCTGCTTTGTAAAACCAAAGAAATACGTGAGCAAGAATCCGGCGATATAAGAGACAACGAGCCCGGCCAAGTAACCGAGAATCGTCATTCCGATTCCCATCGGTCCTTGAATCAGCGGGATCAGGACAAGGCCGGAAGGTCCAATCGCGACCGAACCGATGAAGTTGCCGGTCATTGCGAACAAACCAAGCACAGCCCCGCCAAAACCACCGCCGAGACAAGCGGTGATAAACGGCCGGCCCAGAGGCAAGCTGACCCCGTAAATGAGCGGTTCACCGATGCCAAGAAATCCGACGGGCAACGCCCCTTTGATCATGTTGCGCATCCGGGAGTTCTGCTTCAACTTGATATAAATGGCGATCGCCGAGCCAACTTGACCTGCACCTGCCATGGCCAGGATCGGCAGCAACGCGGTGTATCCAACCTGCGAAATCAATTCAGCATGGATCGGAATGAGCGCCTGGTGTAAACCGAACATAACCAACGGCAGGAACAGCGAAGCGAGTACAAATCCGGACAGCGGTCCGCCATGGGCTAGCAGCCAAGTAGTAGCCTGTCCGATGCCTTGAGAGATAATACCGCTGACCGGCATCAGGAAGAACACGGTAACTAAGCCAGCAAGCAGCAACGCAATTGTAGGAGTGACGATGATATCAATTGCTGCCGGCATCCGTTTTCGGATCCATTTTTCCAACACCGAGATCAACCCTGCCGCCAAAATCGCCCCGATGATACCGCCCTGTCCCGCATTCAGCTTAATTTCCCCAAACAAGGGATAGGTGTAAGAGATATTCGCCACCGCCGGTGCAACGATAATCGCCGCCACAGCACCGCCAAGCGCGGGCGTTCCTCCAAACTCTTTCGCGGCATTCACCCCGGCAAAGATCGTCAAATATCCGAAGAAGGCCGAGCCAATGACGCTGATAATCGGTTGGAGCGTCAGCAGCCAATCCGCCCCATTGCCGGAGGTAATCAGGTTGTTGATCAGACCGGCAATACCGTTAATGATCCCGGCCCCGACCAACGCAGGAATCAGCGGAATAAAGATGTTGCCGATTTTACGCAGAAAATTTTTGAAAGGCGTGTTGTTCTTCTTCTTAAGCTCGGCCTTGATGTCCGAGCCCTCGCGGAGCGCCGCCGTTTGACCGCCAGTTGCAGCTCCTTGACCGCCGTGACCCTGCGCTTTCAGAAGTTTGCCAAATTCCTCCGCTACACTATTGACAACACCCGGACCGAGAATCACTTGATACGTCTCATCATCCACCGCCCCAAGTACGCCCTCGATCTGTTTAAGCCCAGTTTCATCAATTTGGCTGCGATCCCGGACCGACACCCGCAACCGGGTCATGCAGTTTGTATATTGCTCCACATTGTCAGAACCGCCGATGGATTCCAAGATCCGTTTCGCCATCGTTTCATATTTGCTCATTGGGAAGCCTCCTGCCTCTATAGGATGGTCTAACTTTTTTTCTTAACGTATTGCAGTCGCAGACTTCGCAGCTTTACCGATAAACCCTTGGTTCTCCTCTAATTTCTCCAAAGCGACCTCATAAGAACATCCCGTCAAAATCATCAGGATCGCCGGTTTCGGTTTGCCTTCGGTAAGTCGCAAAGTGTTCTCCGCAGTTGATGCATCGCAGCCGGTTGCCTCCATCACGATCCGCTTCGCCCGATCGGCCAGCTTCTCATTGGTGGGCTGAACATCAACCATCAAATTGCCGTAAACCTTACCTAAGCCGATCATCGACGCGGTAGACAGCATATTGCAGACCAGCTTCTGCGAGGTTCCTGCCTTCAGCCGTGTCGAACCGGTCAGCACTTCGGGACCGTTCTCGATCTCGATTGCGATATCGGAAATGGTGCTGATCACCGCATTCTTGTTGCAACTGATACTAATCGTTTTGGCACCCATTTGCTTCGCGTATTCCAATCCGCCGATGACATAAGGTGTACGCCCGCTGGCAGCGATTCCGACGACCGCATCCTTGGCGGTAAGCTCGAGGTTTTGCAGATCGATGCGCCCCAGCTCGGCCCGATCCTCTGCTCCCTCAACGGCCTTGATAAAAGCGTTGCTTCCGCCTGCGATCAGCCCAACCACCTGGTCCGGGGAAGTCCCAAATGTCGGCGGACACTCCACCGCATCCAGCAAGCCGATCCGTCCGCTCGTGCCGGCTCCCATATAAATCAGTCGACCGCCTTTTTTTAGCGACTCCGTAATGGCAGTCACGGCTTGGGCGATTTTGGGGATTTCCTTTTTCACCGCTCCAGCAACTTTCGCGTCCTCCTCGTTCATCACCGTAAGCAGCTCAGTTACATCCATTTCATCCAAACGCATCGTTCGCTCGTTTCTCGCCTCAGTTGTCAAATTTTCCAGCATTTCAGATACACTCCTTTGTTTGCAACAACCCTAGTTGTAAGTGTTTTCGACATGATTATAATTCATTTGATATTTTATTTCAATATATAACTTTTTGGTTGAAATAATATGTCAAACCATGTCACTTCTTGCTAGTTGAAGAGGTTAGAACGTATCCGCTTCAAGGCCTGACATCCCAGATATTCCAGTAAAAAGAGCAACGCTAGACGCAACCTGTCAACTTTAGGATGGATTTTCGGGTAAAAAATAACCGTCCGCGGATCCCGCGAACGGTTGGATACTTGCTTTTTCGTATGAAATTTAATCGATCAGCTCACCTTGAAAAACCTGCTCCCGCCGCAGATAATCCCGCAGCGGTCCGTACTCGGGCGAAGTCCAGAACGCTTCGCCCGCAACCAGCCGGGCGGCGTCGTCCCGCGCCGCCTCCAGCACCGCGTAGTCGCTGACCATGTCCGCGACACGAAAATCCGGCACGCCGCTTTGCTTCGTGCCGAAGAAATCCCCGGGACCCCGCAGCTCCAGGTCCCGCCGAGCCACCTCGAAGCCGTCGTCCGTATCGGTCATGACCTTCATCCGCTCCTGACCCACCTCCGACTTCGGATCGGCGATAAGCACGCAATACGACGCGTGCTCCCCCCGGCCAACGCGCCCGCGCAGCTGGTGGAGCTGGGACAAGCCGAAGCGGTCGGCATCCATCACGATCATCAGCGTGGCGTTGGGCACATCGACGCCGACCTCTACGACGGTCGTCGAGACGAGCAGCTGCACCTCGTTCTCGTAGAACGCGCGCATCACTTCGTCCTTCTCCGCCGCGGTCATCCGCCCGTGCAGCAGCCCGACCTTCATGTTCGGGAACGCCTGCTGCATCGACACGTACAAGTCAATAGCGTTCTGCACATCCAGCTTGTCCGACTCTTCGATCAGCGGGCAGATGACGTAGGCTTGACGGCCTTGCGATACCTCCCGCTCAATAAAGCCAAGCACACGGTCCATCATGCTGTGCTTCACCCAATAGGTCGTGATTGGCTTGCGCCCCTTCGGGCGCTCCGACAAGGTGGATACGTCCATATCGCCAAAGGCGGTAATCGCCAGCGTGCGCGGAATGGGAGTGGCCGTCATCGTCAGCACGTCCGGGTTAAAGCCTTTGCGCCGCAAAATGCTGCGCTGATTTACGCCAAACCGGTGCTGCTCATCCGTGATGACCAAGCTCAGCGACCGAAAGAACACGTCCTCTTGGATCAACGCATGCGTCCCCACCACGATGTCGGTGAGCCCCATTTGCAGCGAGCCGAGCAAATCCTTGCGTTTGCGTCCCGTCACACTGCCGGTCAATAGGCCAACCGTAATACCAAACGGCTCAAACAGCCGGGACAGGGAGCGCATATGCTGCTCGGCCAAAATTTCCGTCGGCACCATAAAAGCCCCCTGGTGCCCCGACTTCACCGCCGCGTACAACGCGATGGCGGCGATGACCGTTTTGCCGGAACCTACGTCGCCTTGCAACAATCGGTTCATGCAATAAGGCGAGCGCATATCCTTTAGAATTTCCAGCTCCACCTTCTTCTGAGCATCGGTCAGCTCAAACGGCAGGCTGCGCACGAATTCCCGAATCGTGGCGTTATCCACCACATGCGCAACCCCGTCCATCCGCTCGTGGTTCATCGCCCGATACGCCTGCAGCTTGAGCTGGAACAGGAACAGCTCCTCGTACACCATACGGCGCCGCGCTTGCTGCCTCTCCTCACTGTCCTGCGGCTGGTGCAGCCGCAAAATCGCCGTCTTGCGGGGCATCAGCCCATATTTGCGAAGCAGTTCGAGCGGCAGAATCTCCGGGATCATCTCCCCATATTGCTGCAGCGCTTGTCCAATCGTCTTCCGCATCCACTGCTGCGTAATTTTACCGCCGACCGAATAGACCGGCTGCAAACTGCCGCTGCGGAGCGTCCCGCGGTCAGGGAACTCCGACTCGGACACCGTCAGCTGGCTGCGACGCATGTCCCATTTGCCGGTCAGGATAATCTCCCGTCCCGTCGTCAGCTGATCCTTGAGGAAATGACGGTTAAACCATGTCGCCGTGAACATCCAGTCATCGGCGATCATTTTGCAGGTCAGGCGAGATTTGCGCCCGTACCGTTGCAGGACCGGAAGCCCCATGATTTTCGCCTGCACCGTTACCTTGTCTCCGTCCTTCACTTCCGTCAAGGAGCGCAGCCGGTAATCCTCATACCGGAACGGATAATATTCAATCAAGTCATTCACCGTAAAGATGCCAAAGGCGTGAAGCTCTTCTTGTTTAAGAGCGCTCACGCCGCTGACTTGCTTTACGGGGATGTGATGTAAATCCAACTTCATCCCCTCACTTTATAGAGGTAGTTCAAAAACGCATCTTCGGATCATGAAGCGCGGGCGCGAGCCCGGTGGGCAGTCTAACGGACACCAGAGGCGTTAATCCACCAGTTCTCGATAACTTCCGTTTCTAACGGACCGAGCAGCCCTTATTTGGATCAAAACCAACCAGATACCGTTCGTATATGCCAAATAAGGTCTCCGGAGTCCGTTAACGCAGGAAATATCCGGGAATTAAAGCTAATAAGGTCTTTACTGTCCGTTAGATTTGCTGTCCAGGCACAAACGACGTGCTTCATCCGGATATCACCAGTTTCGCCCCTAGTCCCATCACTTCGCCGGCCAAATAAACGTCGCCACGGTCCCCGGACCTACGTGCGTGCCAACCACGGCACCGATGCTGTTGCGGACAACCTCATGCAGCGTAAAGTGCTGCCGCAGCAGAGCTAGGATCTCCTCGGAGCCTTCCGGATTCACGCAATCGCAAACGGCCACGTTAATGTCCTTCACCCCGGCAAAATCATTCACAAACAACTCGATGACGCGGGCCATAGCCTTCTTGCGGCCTCGGACTTTATCGACAGCGTAAATCACGCCCTCCTGGTCCACCGACAAGATCGGCTTAATGTTCAGCAGGTTGCCCAGAATGGCTGCGGCTTTACCGATCCGTCCGCCTTTTTGCAAGTATTCCAGCGTATCGACGAGAAAATATAACCGACGCGCCTTCCCGAGCCGCTCAACCTCAGCTCGAATTTCCTCGACCGAAGCCCCTTGCTTCGCCATCCGCGCGGCATGCACAACCTGAAGGCCAAAACCGTACGTCGCACACAGCGAGTCAATGACCGTGACATCGACCGGATGCCCCAGCTCTTCTTCCAGCATCTCCTTCGCCAGCACTGCGGATTGATAAGTTCCGCTCATCCCGGAGGAGATATGGATCGAAATGATCGGTGAACCGGGATAGGCGGCAAGCAAGTTGCGGTATACCTCCACATACTGAGACGGCGAGGTCTGCGAAGTGGTAGGCAGTTCCTTCGATTGGATCAACTTATCGTAGAACTCTTCCGCGGTGATGTCGATGCCTTCAAGATAAGATTGGTCTCCGAAGGCCAGCCGCATCGGTACGATATGAATTCCGTATTCCGAGACGGTCGCCTGCGGGATATCCGCCGTACTGTCGGCAATAATGATAGCCTGATTCATAAGCATCTTCATCCTCTCATGGGGATTAGGATTCTACCGAAAACAGATAATAATAAATCGGTTGCCCGCCGTTATGGACCTCTACCTCGACGTCGGGATACTCCTCATGAATCCAGGCCACCAGCGCATTCGTCATCTCTTCGTCAGCTTCTTCACCGGCCAGCACCGTCACGATTTCATCGCCGCCAGTGAGCATCTTGGCTAATAAGCCCTGACTCGTTTCCAGCAAGCCCTCTTCGGTGGCCACGATTTTAGAATCTGCAATACCGATATAATGACCTGCCGTAATCTCCAAATCATCAAACATCGTGTCGCGGACCGCATACGTCACTTGGCCCGTCTTCACGTGTTGCACCGCGTTCTGCATATTATCCGCGTTGGCTTCCACGCTTTCTTCTTCTTGGAAAGCAAACGCTGCGGCAATCCCCTGAGGAATGCTTTTGCTTGGGATGACTGTCACATTGCGCTCCCCTTCAAGCAAATCACGCGCCTGCTGTGCAGCCAGAATAATATTCGAGTTATTCGGCAGAACGAACACGTGCTGAGCCGAAATCGACCGGATCGCCTTCACGAAATCTTCCGTGCTTGGGTTCATCGTCTGCCCGCCGGACAGGACGACATCCACGCCTAAGCTCTTGAAAATTTCCGAAATCCCGTCTCCAGAAGCAACGGCGATAAAGCCATAAGGCGCCAGCTCATCCGCAGGAATCCCTGCTGGATCCACCGGTTGAGCCGGTTCTGCTGGAATCTCGGCGAACAGCTCCGGCATCGGCGGCGCGGCATCCATCCCCGCGATCAACAGATCCCGGTGCTGCTCACGCATGTTCAAAATATGAATTTGTGTAATTTCACCGTAACGCAGTGCCAGATTCAGCACGTCGCCCGGCGTTTTCGAATGGACATGGACTTTGATAATCTCGTCGTCCGCGATCACGATAATCGAATCCCCATTGACCGAAAGCGCTTTCCGGAACTGATCCTCGTCAAAAACAGCATCCTTGATTTCACCGATTTTTCGATTAATGAAAAATTCCATGTCATAGAGGTATTCGATATCCTCTGTTTCGAGCTTAGCTTGTGCCGAAGTTGGAGCATGCACCGGTGCGGCCGCTGGAGCACGCAGCTCTGGTTTGGCAACGGGTGCGGGGGCTTGTCCCAATGTCGCAGCGGCTTCACTGCTGGCGCCGCCTTGCAGCCATTGTAAAAATCCTTCATAAATATAAACAAGTCCTTGACCGCCCGAATCCACGACGCCAACCTGTTTCAATACCGGCAACAGCTCCGGCGTATTCGCGAGCGCTTCCTTCGCTTTGGCCAGCACCTCGCTCATCAATTCCGTGATATCCGTTGTTCTGCGCGAATAATAGACGGCATGCTTAGCTGCTTCCTTGGCTACCGTCAGAATCGTGCCCTCCACCGGTTTGACGACCGCTTTATAAGCGGTATCTACCCCGCTTTGCAGCGCAGCGGCAAATTGGGCTGCATTCATCTCTTCCAATGATGCAGCAGAACGGCTAAAGCCACGGAACAGTTGGGACAAAATCACGCCGGAATTCCCGCGTGCGCCCATCAACAGGCCCTTGGATAAAGTGGCTGCTCTGCTGCCCAAACCTCCGGTTCCGTGATCTTTCAATTCCGTTACGCCGGCGGTCATCGTCAAATTCATATTCGTTCCAGTATCCCCATCGGGTACCGGGAATACGTTCAAGGAATTGACGTGCTCAGCATGCTCTGTCAGCCGCTTCGCGCCTGCCAATACCATAGCGGTGAAATCTGTTCCAGTTAAAGAACGCTTACTCAATGAAAATTCCCCTTCCTAGCTTGATACGCGTACACCTTGGACTACGATATTCACCTGATCCACTTCGAGTCCAACGATTTCATTTAATACGTATTTCACTTTGAGCTGTATGTTGTGTGCGACCTCGGAAATTTTCGTGCCATAACTGACTATAATATAAAGATAAATAGCTAATCGATGATTATCCAGGTTCACTTCCACACCCCGGGCCAAATTCTCGCGCCCCAGCAATTCGGCAATGCCGTCCTTGAACTGCTTTCGGCTTGCCATTCCAACCAGTCCATAACACTCCATGGCGGCCGATCCGGCGATCACCTTAATGGCTTCCTCCGAAATATCGATTCGTCCATATTCGGTCGTAAGATTTACAGCCACGCCTATCTCACTCCTTCCATAGAAATTATTATGGACTAAACTATATTGTACTATAAGAGCAGAGAGAAATAAATAAAAGAGTCGAACGTCAATAGCTGTTGACGGAGCTTTTTTTACTGTGATATTATATTTAAGTATTGTCAATAACCGTGATATTGAAGTGTTAGTGTTATTTTCAAGACAGGTGTATCTGGAACAGGAGGTGTAATGAATGGCTCGCAAATGTTATGTGACTGGCAAGAAGCCAGGCAGCGGTAACCATGTATCTCACGCAAACAATCGCAATCGGCGCTCTTGGGGCGTAAACGTGCAGAAGGTCCGGATCTTGGTAGACGGCAAACCGAAACGCGTATACGTTAGTACTCGGGCTTTGAAATCCGGTAAAGTGACCCGCGTGTAACAGACGGGACGAATTATAGACAAAAAGCACCTTTTCCTATGGAGGTGCTTTTTTACTGCGCATTTTCCCTTGAAGTCAGCGCCCAAGCAATCCTTGTTGGCGGGAACCGCTAGGCGCGCCCTTCCGCTGCTCGGGGCGGGTATTCAGGCCCCGCCCGTTAGTTCTTGTGAAACGTGTTCAGTACCGCCTTAACGAATCCTCCCAAAAACTTAGGCAGCTTGAATGTGTAAAATTTCATCGTTCACCCTCCCCATCGTGCTCATGCCTTCACCCATATTCTATGTTTGATGTCATTTACCCGTGTATTCCCGCCACAAAAAAAAGGCTACATGAGAACCTTCGCTCATGTAACCAATGTATGCGCATCTTAAGGCGCCTATGCCAATCCGACCAGGCTCTCGCGGATTTCTGCCATCGCCGCACGTCGGTCAGCTTGGCCAAACACCGCATTGCCGGCGACCAGCACATCCGCTCCCGCCTCGACAACCAGCGGCGCCGTCGCCGCAGCAATCCCGCCGTCCACTTCAATCCGCAAGTCTGTTAAGCCCAGCTCATCCTTCCAGGCCTTCAGCTGCCGAATTTTGCGCAGCGTGCCCGGAATAAACGCCTGTCCGCCAAAGCCGGGATTTACCGTCATAACCAGCACGAGATCAACGTCTTCCAGCACCTCGCGAACAGCTGAAGCCGGAGTGGCTGGATTAATTGCTACTCCTGCCTTCACCCCTTGCTCCTTAATGAGGTGGAGCACTCGATGCAGATGGACGCAAGCTTCCGCATGGACGGTGATCAGATGCGCACCTGCTTTGGCAAAGGCTGGGATATACTCCTCGGGCTTCTCAATCATCAGATGGACGTCCAGCGGCAGCTTGGTTTGCGGAGCGATCGCTTGCAGCACCAGCGGACCAAACGTCAGGTTCGGGACGAAATGGCCGTCCATTACGTCCACATGCAGCCAGTCAGCGCCTCCCCGCTCTACGTCAGCGACCTCCTCACCCAGCTTGGCAAAATTCGCCGACAAAATCGACGGCGCGATATAGATGTTGTTGCTCATGACGTCAATACCTCCGCTTCTTGTCCTTCATCTCTTCATAGAACTGTACGTAATGCTCATAACGGCTGGCGGCGATTTCTCCTTGGTCCGCAGCCTCTCTGACCTTGCAGCCGGGCTCATGCAAATGGCTGCAGCCGCGGAATTTACAGCCCTCCGCGTAATCGGTAAATTCCCGGAAGCAGCTGGATAACTCCTCGATCCCTAACTCGAGAAAATCCAGCTGACTAAAGCCGGGGGTATCCGCCACGTAACCGCCGTTCTCCAGCTCAATCAGCTCGACATGCCGCGTCGTATGACGTCCCCGGCCCAGCTTGAGGCTAATTTCACTTGTCTCCAGCGCTAACCCGAGCATCGCGTTAAGCAGCGAGGATTTTCCGACCCCCGATTGGCCCGAGAAGACGCTGATCTCCCCAGCCAAACGGGATTTGACTTCCTCGGTTCCCATTCCGGTCACGGAGCTGGTGACAATGACCTCATAACCGATGGATTCATACATGGCTTTGACCTGGCGAATAATTTCTGGAGTTTCTTCCGCTCCATTCTCCTCCAGCAAATCCTCCTTGGTAAGGCAGATCAGGGCTTGCAAACCCGCGTGCTCGATATGCACCAGAAACTTGTCTAGCAGCTGCAGATTGAGATCCGGCTCCCGCAGGGAGAACAGCAGCACCGCCAGCTTGGCGTTGGCAATCGGCGGACGGATCAGCTCGGTTTCCCTTGGCAGGATTTCATCCACGGTCCCTTCCCCGTTTTCGGTGGGGGAATAAATCACCCTGTCGCCTACCAAGGGTGTAATGCCTTTCTTCTTAAAAATCCCTCGTCCGCGGCACTGGATATACCCCTCCGCTGCCCCGTCCTGCGCCGTCGTCGCCGGCTTCACGTAGTAATATCCGCTTAATGCCTTCACAATCAAGCCTTCAGGCATAGATGCCGGCCTCGCTTTCATATCGGTCTAACTTAATTGTCTTTGCCCTTACCATGTTCTTTGGGTTTACCCGCCTTTCCTTTACCTTGGGCTGCGCCTTGTTCCTTCTGGACCGAAGCCAGCTTACCGGATAAGATCATGCCGGTATCGGGCGGATTATCGCCCGAGTTCATATCCATGGTGTTCTCATCTTCCGTACCGCCGCCTTGGTCCGGGAATTGCGGCACAGGTACGGTTCCTTGCTTCGCATCGATGTACGAGATCGGGTAAGTGTCCAGCAAGACGCCGTCACGCGTCACCGTTACGTAACCGTTCTTGTTCGGCGCCAGAACCAGGTCAACCGACAGGTATTGCGGTTTGCCTACCTTTTGCGAACCCCATTCGCGCCCCTCCCCGCGAGCATCGCCGTACACGATCGTATATTTACTGATTTGGCCTTCCTGTGCAGGTGCAGCCGGTACTTGGAACGTATAGTTAATCGCTTCCTGCGGATAGCCGGTGCTGATAAACAAGGTTACTTTTGAACCCGGTGCCACCAGATCGTCCGGGGCATAAGGCCACTGCTTCGTTACTCTGCCCGCCTCGACCTCGAAGCTCGATTCTTCTTTGATACCATCCTCTGCCAACACCAGCCCTGCGTCTCGGATCGCTTTTTCCGCTTCCGCTTGTGTCTTGTTCACGAGGTCTGGCATTTTCACCTCAGACGGTCCCTTGCTGACCTTCAGCACGATCGTATCCGTCTCTGGGTTAAAATCCTCTCCCGCTTCCGGCGATTGGCTGAGGACATTGCCTGGCTCAATCTCGGCGTTGTTTTCCTCTACTTTCTGCACGCGGGACTCGTCTACTCCAAGATCCTTCAATTGCTGGAGCGCATCATCATAGGTTTTGCCCGTTAATGACGGCATCTTCTCCGGCGGTTTCTCCGTGCTCACCTTCAAGTCGATGACCGAACCTTCCTTGACCATCGTCCCTTCCGGCTTGCTCTGCTCATAGACGATCCCTTCGTCCACGCCTTCTTTGTATTCTCGGGTGATCTCCCCGACGGCAATCCCTTTATCGGTCAAAGTTTGGATTGCCTGTTGCTCTTCTAAGTTAAGCACGTTTGGCACAGCGACTTCAGGAACGGTCACCAAGCTCGTCACGTACCAGGCCACACCGGCCAAGGCAAGCAGGACAACCAGCGTCAGGCTGACCCAAAGCGTTGGCTTGCTCCAAGCCTTTTTCTTAGGAGCATTTTCTCGTTCCTCTGCCATCGTTGATCCGCTGTCGCGGGACAGTTTGGATGGTCCTGCTGCCGCACCTTGAGGTTGATACTGCGGACGAATCGCTGGAATGACTCGCGTGCTGTCTTCGTCATGATCATCTATAAAGGCCAATTTCGATTCCGTTCTTCGTTCCGGCAACAAGCAGGTCTCCAGGTCGCGAAGCATCTCTTTGGCAGACTGATAGCGTTCGTTCGGATTCTTCCGCATCGATTTCAAAATGATGTTCTCCACGCTTTGCGGAATCATCGGATTCACCATGCGCGGCTCATCAAATTGCTCCTGCAAATGCTTTAAGGCTACGCTGATGGGGCTTTCCCCAAGGAACGGCAACCGACCGGTCAGCATCTGGTACAACACGATCCCCAGCGAATACAGGTCAGATTTCTCCCCGGTGGCTACACCTTTCGCATGCTCCGGCGAGAAATAATGCACCGAGCCCACCACGGAGCCGGTTTGCGTAATGGTCGCCGACGTGACGGCACGGGCAATCCCGAAATCGGTCACTTTGACGCGTCCGTTTCGTCCAATCAAAATGTTATGCGGCTTGATATCCCGGTGAATAATTTGGTTCTGATGGGCGTGGTCCAGCGCATCGGCGATTTGCGACGCAATGCGAACGGCTTCCTCGACCTGAAGCGGGGCCCGCTCCTTAATGATTTCGTTGAGGTTCTGCCCTTCAACGTATTCCATCACGATGTAATGAATCTCATCTTCTTGTCCAACGTCATACACGCTGACGATATTCGGGTGCGACAAGGATGCAGCAGACTGCGCTTCCCGGCGGAATCGCCGGATAAATTCCTCGTCGTTCACAAATTGTTGACGCAGCACTTTGATGGCCACGTAGCGGTTCAGCAGCAGGTCCTGCGCTTTGTAGACAAGCGCCATGCCCCCTCCGCCGATCCTCTCGATAATTTGATAACGACCGCCCAATTCGTGTCCGATCATGAATTCCACTCCTTTTTGCCCGACCCGGCATCCTCATGTTGTTCCAGCAGAGCAACGCTAATGTTATCGTCGCCTCCTGCGTTCAGCGCCAGCTGGAGCAATTGGTCGGCCCGGCCCTGTAACCCAAGATCTTCTGATCCCAGCGTCAGAGCCATTTGTTCCGGTGTTACGTAGTTGCTGAGACCGTCGCTGCAAAGCAGCAAAATATCCCCTGGCTCCAACGACACCCGGTTCAAGTCGACCTCAACTTGCTCATCGGTTCCCAGCGCGCGGGTTACGACATTCCGATGCGGATGCACCGTCGCCTCCTCCGCGCTGATCTGGTTGTTCTTGAGCAGCTCATTGACCAGCGAGTGGTCATCCGTCAGTTGGACGAGCTGGCCCTGCCGGAAATGGTAGGCCCGGCTGTCACCGATATGGGCGATCACGCCGTCGCGGCCTGCGAAGATCCCCGCAACAACTGTGGTGCCCATACTATGGTACTCCACATGCTCTGACGCTTTGCGGAATACGGCTTCGTTCGCGTGAAGAATTGCCTTCTTCAATTCTTCCCCGCAAGCCTCCGCCGACAACCCTGCCGGCAGCGATACCAAATCCTCGGTAATGGTATCTACCGCCATGCGGCTGGCAATGTCTCCAGCCTGATGGCCGCCCATTCCGTCCGCAACAATCGCCAGCGTGTATCCGGATTCCAGCTGGTCCACCCAGGTACAATCTTCATTGACGGAACGGACTCGTCCCACATCACTTACAAACACACAATTCATCACATTCGCTCACCTCGCACCAGACTCCATGTGCTTCGCCCGCAATTGTCCGCAGGCAGCGGCAATATCATGGCCTTGCTCCCGGCGGATGGTCACATTGATGCCTTTATCCGCCAATACGCGCTGAAACTTAAAAATATCGTTACGCGACGTTCTCACATACTTACGCTCCGGCACATAGTTGACTGGAATCAAATTGACGTGGCAAAGCATATCCTTGATCACGTCGGCCAGTTCCTCCGCATGCTCCGGCTGGTCATTCACCCCGCCGATCAGCGCGTACTCGAACGTAATGCGGCGACCGGTTTTGGCAATGTAATAACGGAGCGCCTCCATCACGTCGTCAAACGGAAAGCGCCGGTTGACCGGCATCAACTTCGAGCGGAGCGCATCATTTGGCGCATGGATCGAAATCGCCAAGTTAATTTGCGTGTTCTCGTCCGCAAACCGATAAATGTTCGGGACAATCCCGCTCGTTGATACAGTAATATGCCGTTGTCCGATGTTCAAGCCCTTTTCATGGATCATAATCCGCAAAAATTTCATCGTGGCATCATAATTTTCAAAGGGCTCGCCGGTTCCCATAATCACGATACTGCTGACGCGTTCGCCTTTGGCGTCCAAAATTTTTTGCGCCTGCACGACCTGGGCGACAATTTCTCCCGCCGTCAAATTCCGCTTCAGCCCCCCTAATGTCGAGGCACAAAACGTACAGCCGACCTTACAGCCGACCTGGGTGGTCACGCAGATGCTGTTGCCATAGTTATGCTTCATGATGACCGTTTCAATAGCATGATCATCATGCAGCCCGAACAGGAACTTCACCGTTCCGTCCTTAGATTCCAGCTTCGTAATCTCCTGCAGCGTAACGAACGCAAATTCGTCATTTAGCTTCTGCCGAAGCGCCTTGGACAGGTTGGTCATCTCATCGAAGGAGCTGACGCGCTTGACGTACAGCCAATCAAAGATCTGCCCGCCGCGAAACGCGGGTTCTCCCTGCGATACGGCCCATTCCTGTAATTCTTCCAACGTATAATCATATATAAAAGGTTTCATCTTCACACACCTGTCCATCTCGATTTTGAAAAGTTACCCACTCATTCTTCCCATTTTATCATAAATTGGCTTCCGACTAAAGTCGAGCTTCCGACAGCAGCGGCGCAAAAAGGCCAAGCCCGCCGTTTCAAACGGCTGCTTGACCTTGGCATGTCAATTCTTCTCTATCAACTTCCTGCGAAGTCGGACAATATAAAACCCATCTGAGTGAGCGTCCTGCGGCAAAATCTGCAGGCCAGCCTCGACTCGCCCAGCGGCAGCTGCCAAAGCACCACGTTCCTCCCAGCTGATCAGCTCATCCGCCAGCTCGAATTCCGGATGGCGGCTCAGGAAGGAGGCGACCATCTCGGCATTTTCGCGCGGCTCAATCGTGCAAGTGCTGTAGACCAGCAAGCCGCCCGGCTTGAGCAGCCCGCTCACCGAATCGAGCAGTGCATTCTGGATGCCGGTAATCTCCGTGATGTCCTCCGGCGTCTTCGCCCACTTCAAATCCGGCTTGCGGCGAATCACGCCAAGTCCGGAACAAGGAGCGTCCAGCAATATTCGGTCGAAGGAAGCGGCCTCCAGCCGCTCCGCGAGCTTCAGAGCGTCGCCTGACAACGTATCGACGTTGTCCAGCCCCAGCCGCTTGGCATGGTCCTCGATCAGCTTCGCCTTGTGCGGATGGATGTCGTTCGCCAGCACCCGGCCGCGGCCTTTCATGATCTCAGCGATATGGCATGTCTTGCCGCCAGGCGCAGCGCAGCAGTCCAGTACATTCATCCCTGGCTGCGGATCCAACGCTTCGGCAACCAGCATGGAGCTTTCGTCTTGAACGGAAATCAAGCCTTCCCGGTACCAGAAGGTCAGCGCCATATTGCCGCCGCTGTGAACAACGATGCCGTCCGGGGAGATCGGCGAGGCCGAGGCTCGCAACCCTTGCTCCTCCATGAGGCGCAACACCTCGTCCCGACTCGCTCTCGTGCGATTAACCCGAACGCTGACCGAAGGCGGCTCATTGTTGGCACGGCAGATCGCCTCTGCGGCAGATTCGCCGTATTGCCGGATCCAGAGCGCCACCATCCATTCCGGGTGCGAATGCTCCAGGGCAATGCGCTGCACAGGGGCCAGTCCCTCCGGTAAATGCAACTCCTCTTTGCGGCGCAGCACGTTGCGAAGCACGCCGTTCACCATGCCGGATATCCCCTGATGCCCCTTGCGTTTCGCCAGGTTCACCGCTTCGTTCACAGCGGCATGCGGAGGGATCCTGTCCAGATATTGCAGCTGATAGAAGCTAAGTCGAAGCAGATTACGCACCCAAGGCGCTAATTTTGCGAGCCCCTTCGTCACAAACTGTTCGAGAAAATAATCGATCGTGTTCAACCGCTGTATGGTGCCGTAGACGAGCTCGGTAGCCAGGCCTGCGTCCGGCCCGGTTAATCCGGACCTTTGCAGCGCTCCATTCAGCAGTAAATTGCTGTAGGCTCCTTCCTGCTCAACGGCGGTCAGCACCTCAAGCGCTACGCTGCGGGCCGATGCAGCCGTCTGATTTCGGCCGCCCCCGCGGGATGAAGGCGTGCCAGACGGCTTATTTACTCCCCCGCTGCGGCTGGCTTGTCCAGCTGTTTTCGCGCCGGTTCCAGGTCCTTTGCCACCGCCCGAGCCTGAACCCGGCCGCTTTTCGGTGCCGCTCATGACAAGACCGTCCCAACTTGCATTACGCCGCCGCGAATGAAATCGCCGGCCTCCATCGCCTTCTTACCAGCGGGCTGCACCCGGGTCAGCCATACCGCGCCGTCCCCGGTTTTCACTTTGATGCCCTGCGCCGATAGCTCCAGCACCGTCCCCGGCGCGGGTTCAGATGCCTTACCATTCGCAGAGGCACCTGTCTCCGCAGGTTTGGCCACCGCCCAAACCTTAAAGACCTCGCCGTTCCAGGTCGTAAACCCGCCGGCAAAAGGCACCAGTCCCCGCACGCGATCATAAATTTGCCGCGAGGTCGCGCTCCAATCGATGCGCTCATCCTCCCGCGTCAAATTTGGTGCATAGGTCGCTTCCGCATCGTTCTGCGGAATCCGGTCTGCCTTGCCGTCAAGGATCAACGGCAGCTGCTCCAGCAGCAGTCGTGCCCCGGCTTCGCTCAGCTTCTCGAACAACGTCCCCGACGTATCCTCATCGTCGATCGGCACCACCGTCTTGGCGATCATATCGCCGGTATCAAGCCCCTCAGCCATGTACATCAGGGTGATGCCCGTTTCTTTCTCGCCGTTAATAATCGCCCGCTGGATCGGCGCCCCGCCGCGGTATTTCGGCAGCAGCGAGCCGTGCACGTTCAGGCAGCCGTACTTCGGCAGATCGAGCACGCCCTTCGGCAAAATTTGACCGTACGCTGCAGTGACGATCAAGTCAGGCTGCAAAGCGGCGACCTCCGCCACCGCCTCCGGCGCACGCATCCGCGTCGGCTGCAGCACCGGAAGCCCATGACGCAAAGCGGCTTCCTTGACCGGCGTTGGCGTCAGCACTTTTTTGCGCCCCTGCGGCCGATCCGGCTGCGTGACCACGCCTACGACGTTGTATCCTTCGCGCAGCAGTCCTTCCAGCGAAGGCACCGCAAACGCCGGCGTCCCCATAAATACGATATTCATCGGGCGCTGTTCACTCCTTCTCTTCACCCTCAGGGGTAATTTCGTACACTCTTTCCGCAATGTCCGTATACAATACACCATTGAGATGGTCGATTTCATGCTGGAACGCGCGCGCTAGCAGCTCGGAGCCCGTATAAGTCACTTCATTGCCGTTGCGGTCCAGTCCCTTCACGGTAACGGTCATAGCACGGCGAACATCCCCGCGATATCCCGGAATACTGAGGCAGCCTTCCGGCCCGAATTGCTCACCTTCCTTGGACACGATCTCGGGATTGATCAACTCAATCAGTCCGTGCTCATCGCCGACATCAACCACGATCACCCGCTTGAGGATGCCGATTTGCGGCGCAGCCAGACCTACGCCCTCCGCGTCATACATCGTATCCGCCATATCCGTCAACAGTTTTTGAATATTCGGCGTAATCTTCTTCACTTCTTTAGCTACCTGATGTAGCACTTCATCCGGTTCCTTCACAATAATCCGAATCGCCATGATGGCACTCCCTTTCCCGTCATCACTTTCATAGTTTCTCTTGCTCTTTCCCTATTTTATCCCAAATATATGCTAGCGGATGAAAAATGGATCATTTCTTCCGTGCTTACATCAGCATTTGCGGATCGACATCGATACTGATCTGAAGCATTGCATCGCGCCATTGGTCCAGCGTTGCCGCGGCCGTCTCCCGGACCAGGCCTACCGCATCAAGATCACCGCGGTATTTCACCATGCATTGGATCCGATAACGGTTCTTAATTCGCGGGATCGGCGAAGCGACCGGGCCAAGTATATCCAACGCCGCCGGCACGAACCGATCTAGGCTGCCGAACCATCCCTGGCGTTGAGCTTTTGCCCGCAGATCGCCGGCAAAATTTTCAGCCATGCGCAGCAGCAGCGGCAGCTTCTCATGCGACAGCGTAACCAGGATCAACCGGCTGTACGGCGGATAATGCATCGTCTTGCGCGTCTTCAGCTCCTCGCGGACAAACGATAAATAATCGTGGCCGCTGGCATGAACAATCGAATAATGCTCTGGCATATAAGACTGGATAAATACCTCACCGGGCAGTTGGTGCCGCCCTGCACGCCCGGCAACCTGCGTGAGCAGCTGGAACGTCTTCTCCGCCGACCGGAAATCCGGGAAATTCAGCGCCGTATCCGCCGCGATGACGCCGACCAGCGTCACATCAGGAAAATCCAGCCCCTTCGCAACCATCTGCGTGCCTAGCAGGACATCGCCCTTTTTCTCGCGGAACGCCTGCAGCAGCTTCTCATGGGCGCCTTTTTCGCTAGTGGTATCGACGTCCATGCGAATGACGCGGATGCCGGGAAACAGCTTGGCCAGCTCACCTTCCACCCGCTGGGTTCCGGTACCGAAGTAACGGATATGCTCGCTGCCGCATTCCGGGCACACAGAGGGCGCGACTTCCGCATAACCGCAATAATGACAACGCAGGTTGTTTGACTTCTGATGATACGTGAGCGAGATGTCGCAATTCGGACAACTTGCCACATACCCGCAGGTCCGGCACATGACAAACGTCGAATATCCCCGCCGGTTCAGCAGCAGCACGGTTTGCTCCCCGCGCTCCAGCCGGGCGGCGATGCCTTGATGCAGCGCGCGGCTGAACATCGAGCGATTGCCTTCCTTCAGCTCTTCACGCATATCGACGATTTGCACGCCGGGCAGCCGGCTGCCAGCCGGACGCTGCTTCATCTCCAGCAGAATCGGGGCAAACTCCCCGTACTCGCCGCCTCCGGAACGCGCCGCGTGGTAGCTTTCCAGCGACGGCGTGGCCGAACCTAGAATCACGGCAGCCCCATGCTGGCGGGCCCGTCTCACCGCTACGTCGCGGGCATGGTATTTTGGCGTTTCCTCTTGCTTATAGGAGGTTTCATGCTCTTCGTCCATTACGATCAGCCCAAGCTTGCTGAACGGGGCGAAGATCGCCGAGCGTGCGCCAATCGCCACTTCGACGCGGCCTTCGCGGATTTTACGCCATTCGTCGTACCGTTCGCCGGTGGACAAGCGGCTGTGCAGTACCGCCACCTTCGCGCCGAAGCGCCCCTTAAATCGTTCGACCATTTGCGGGGTCAGCGAAATTTCCGGCACGAGGACGATCGCCTGGCGACCCGAAGCAATGCAGCGTTCGATCGTCTGCAAGTACACTTCGGTTTTGCCGCTGCCCGTCACACCGTGCAGCAAGAACACTTCATGCCGCTGAGCGTCCAGCGTTTCCGCAAGACGTTGGTAGACCAACTCCTGCTCCGGCGTGCGCGGCAGCGGCTCACTGCGCTGGAAGCGCCGGCCTTGGTACGGATCGCGGAACACCTCGACATCCTCGATGACGGCAAATCCCTTCTCCGCCAGCTTCTTCACAGTACCGGCGGTTACCTGCAGCGCCTGCAGAACGTCTTGAAGCGACTGCGGCAACCCCACCTCCAGCAGGTATTGCAATACTTCCTTTTGCCGACGCGCCTGCGGGCCAAACGACGCGAGCGCCTCCTGCGCCGCCTCGCCGCTGACTGCGGCAGCAACGGTTTTGACCGTCTTCTTGCGCACCTTGTCCTTGATCGCCTGGCTTTCCGTCAGCACGCCCCGGGCTAACATATCTTTAATGAGGCCGGCAGCCTCCGGATATTTAGCACCTAGCTGATTCATCGTGACAGTGTCGGAAGCTCGGACGAAACGTAAAATTTCCTCTTCCGCCGGCGTGAGTAAATGCGATAAGGTGAAGTCATTGGTTTCGCCTTCTGCCCGTCCAACCGCCCCGGTCAACGCCCCTTCTTCAGCGGCGTCATCCGCCACGCGAATATACCGCTCCGCCTTGCCCTTCAGCGCCGCCGGAATCATCGCTTGCAGCGCGGCAATGAGACTGCAGGCATATTTGCGGCTCATCCATTCCGCTAATTCCACCAGGTCCGGCGGCAGCGGCGGCATCATGTCAAGCAGCTCCTGAATCGGCTTCATCCGCGCCGGGTCCATCTCCGGCTGCTCATGTAAGGACACGACAAAGCCCTGAACCGTACGGCGCCCAAACGGAACACCCACCCGGCTGCCCACCTCGATCCAGCCAGCCATCGATTCAGGGATTAAATAGTCAAAAGGCCGGTCGGTTTCCCGGCTCGGCACATCAACAATCACTTTGGCCATACGGTAGGTCATTGGTCAATTCCCGCCAACCGTTCGGCAGCCAGCTCCATAATCTGCAGCGCCACTTCATCCTTGGTCATCTGCGGCACAGATCGAACTAAGCCGGATGCGTCGTAGATATTCACGATGTTCGTTTCAGTACCAAATCCCGCTCCCTGCACGGTCACATCGTTCGCAACCAGAAGATCGCAGTTTTTGCGTTTCAGCTTATCCATGGCATACTGCTCCACATTTTCTGTTTCAGCGGCAAAGCCGATCAGGAACTGCGTTGTTTTTTGTTTGCCTAGGGTCTCCAGGATATCGATGTTTTTTACGAGCTCCAGCACAAGCGAATCCCCGGTTTTTTTGATTTTCTGTTCAGCGGCTTCCTTCGGCCGGTAATCCGCTACGGCGGCGGCCTTAACAAGGATGTCGGTATCCGCCCATACGGCTTGTACCGCCTCGAACATATCCCGAGCAGACTGCACGCGGGTAACCGAAATGCCAACTGGAGGCTCTACCTGCGTATGCCCGGCGATCAACACGACCTCCGCACCGAGGCGCTGTGCTGCTTTGGCGATGGCGAAGCCCATTTTTCCCGAGGAATCGTTGGTAATATAGCGAACCGGGTCAATTCGTTCCACGGTCCCTCCCGCAGTGACGACAACTTTTTTGCCGGCCAAAGGTTTCTGCTCGATACGGGCTTCCCGTGCAAAATAATCCTTTACCACCCGGACGATCGACTCCGGCTCCTCCATCCGTCCTTTCCCGACATAACCGCACGCCAGGAGGCCTTCGCCGGGCTCGATCATCATGACGCCGCGCGCCGTCAGCTCTGCCATATTCCGGACAACCGCCGGGTGCTCGTACATGTGCACGTTCATCGCCGGTGCCAGCATAATTGGCGCCTGGGTCGCCAGCAGCGTCGTCGAGAGCATCTCATCTGCGATCCCTGCTGCCATTTTGCCGATGATGTTCGCGGTGGCCGGAGCGACCAGCACCAGATCAGCCCAATCCGCCAAATTAATATGTGCGATGGAATCGGCGTGTTTTTCGTCAAAGGTATCGGTGTATACGAAATTTTTCGATAACGCCTGCATCGTCAGCTCTGTGATAAATTTGGTCGCAGATTGGGTCATAATGACGCGAACCTCCGCGCCTTCCTTCACCAGCTTGCTGCACAAGGATGCCGCTTTGAACGCGGCGATACCGCCGGTCACGCCTAACAAAACCTTCTTACCGGTTAACATCGCTATCCCTCGCTTTCCCCAAACGAAAAAAATAACAACCTCGCGGTTGTCGTAAAAAGAAGCCCGGAGGCCTTTCGTATATGCTTTGTTCTCTGAATGAGTCTGGTGTTAGTCTTTGTTGATCTCTTCCGTCACTACGTCATCTTGTTTCAGCTTAATGTAGTCCCCGTAAATCTCTTCGAGGGCAATGCCCACTTGCTTGTGCGACTTCGGTTGCTTCAGTTCGCTCTTCTCCCCTTCACGCAGCTGTCTCGCGCGCCGGGAAGCCGCAACAACCAAAGAGTATTTGCTGCCGACTTTTCCAAGCATTTTGTCAATCGATGGATACAGCATGTTCAAAAACACCTCTTCTTATTTGGACTCATCGCCATATGAAGCGTTAGCTAGCACGACTTGCGAATTCTGCAATGCTCCGCGATGATAATGGATTGTATTCTCTGACAAGCTAAATCGATCTCGTCATTCACGACGGCGTAATCATAATTCTCCATCAGTCCGATCTCATGGGCTGCCACGCTCATGCGGTGATCGATCGTCGCCTGGTTCTCCGTCCCCCGACCTTGAATCCGGCCTTTCAGTTCATCAAGCGATGGAGGAAGCAGGAACACGAACACGCCCTCAGGGAATTTCTCTTTCACTTTGAGCGCTCCCTGAACCTCGATTTCCAAAATGATATCCTTCCCGCCAGCCAGCGTCTCCTCCACGAAATCGCGGGGAGTCCCGTAAAAATTGCCGACGTACTCCGCATACTCCAGAAGCTGATCATTCTCGATCATTTCCTGGAATTGCTCACGGGTTTTGAAGAAATAATTGACGCCGTTCTCTTCCCCAGCTCGGGGTTGCCGTGTGGTGGCCGAGACGGAATAAACCAGCTCCGGCATCCGCTTGCGCAGCTCAGTGCATACTGTTCCTTTGCCAACGCCAGACGGTCCGGATAATACGATAAGTAACCCTTTAGACATAGCTCTCTCCATTTTATTCGTCGTTGTCTTCTTCCTTGGTGGACAGACGATGAGCGACGGTCTCTGGCTGGACCGCCGATAATATCACATGATCGCTGTCCGTGATGATCACCGCGCGTGTACGCCGCCCGTATGTAGCATCGATCAGCATGTGGCGATCTCTCGCTTCTTGAATGATCCGCTTGATCGGCGCAGACTCGGGGCTGACGATCGATATGATCCGGTTGGCCGATACGATATTACCAAAGCCGATGTTAATAAGTTTAATTGCCATGTTCAGGTAGTTCCCCCTAATTTGCTTCACTCACCCGGCGCCGGGTAGATGGCTTACTCGAGATTCGCCGCCTGCTCGCGGATCTTCTCTAACTCAGCCTTCATCTCGACAACCAGGTTGACTAGAGCCAAATGATTGGCTTTAGATCCAATCGTATTGGTTTCCCGGTTCATTTCCTGTATGAGAAAATCCAGCTTGCGCCCTACCGGTTCATAAGCTTGAAGCAGACTGCGGCACTGTTCGAAGTGACTCTTCAGCCGAATCAGTTCCTCGTCGATGTTCGACCGGTCCGCAAACACGGCCACTTCCATCGCAAATCGCTGCTCATCGTAGTTCCCGTCCAGCAGTTCAGTTAGCCGATTCTTCAGACGGGTTCGGTACTCTTTCACAACTTCCGGAGCCAACCGAACCAGTTCGCCATGGATCGCTTCCAGCCGCTGTAGTCGCGCACCCAAATCGGCGGCTAAATGCTTCCCTTCCCGTTCCCGCATGCCTAAAAGCCCAATCAGCGCTTCCTCCAAGCCTTCGGTCAGCACCTGTTCCCATCCGGGATCAGCACTGCCGGCCGGAGCTGCTTCCTCGGGCGTCGTCAAGACATCCGGCAGAGATAGCAAATCTTTGGCGCTTAGCTTCGCGTCAACACCGTAGTGCTTGGCGAGCTCACCCGCTGCCTTCAGGTATGCTTCGACGACCGGACGGTTTAATACGTAAGGAAGGGTGCCGGATTCATCGCGTTCTTTACTGATGTATACATCAATGCGTCCCCGTTTGATATGGCGCTGAACCAGACGCCTTAGTCCGTCTTCGTAGCACGTCCATTCCCGCGGCATCCGAAGAACAACCTCAGCATACCGATGGTTGACGGACTTGATTTCAAATTGGACGACGTAACCGCCATATGATCTGACGGCCCCACCGTACCCAGTCATACTGTGCGACATAGGCATCACATCCGTTACCCTATTGTAATTGATTATGACAACCGAGACAAGTGGGCCGAGTCCCGTTTGGACTTCTCGCGAATATAATTCGTTAATGCGACATTCATTTCGTAGAACATAAACGGCGTCATGAGATAAATTCCGTTAAAATGCTCCATCGCCGTATCGAGCAGCTCTTTGGCGATCTCAACGCCCATCGCCCGTCCCTCTTCACCTTGCAGGCCCTCCATCCGCTTGCGAACTTCATCCGACAGCTGGATTCCAGGCACCTCATTATGCAAGTATTCAGCGTTCTTGCCACTGGCCAGCGGCATAATGCCGATGAAGATCGGCACGTCCAAATGCGCCGTTGCCTGCTTGATCGCCACGATCAGCTCCGGATCGTATACCGGCTGAGTCATGATGTAATCCGCGCCGGAGGCGATCTTCTTCTCCAGCCGCTCCACCGCTTTGTGCAAATGCTTTACATTCGGATTAAACGCGGCGCCTACGACGAATTTGGCTTTTTGCTTTAACGGCTTCCCGGAAAAAGAAATCCCTTCATTCAACTGCTTGATCATCCGAATGATCTCAAATGACGTCAAGTCGTACACTGAGCTCGCTCCCGGCAAATCGCCAAAGCGGGCAGGGTCGCCCGTCACCGCGAGCACGTGGTCGATGCCCAGCGCATCGAATCCCATCATATGCGACTGCGTACCGATGAGATTGCGGTCCCGGCAGGCGATGTGCACCAGCGGTCTTACGCCAAGCTGAGACTGGACGAGATGTCCAAGCGCCATGTTGCTCATCCGCGTCACCGCCAGCGAGTTATCCGCCAGCGTAAGCGCATCGATGCCCGCTTCTTTCAGTGCAGCTGCGCCCTCCATAAATTTCCCGATATCCAGGTCGCGCGGCGGATCCAACTCAACGATAACGGTATGCCGTTCTTTCACGAGCTCGGTCAAGCTCGGAAGCTTGTGGTTCTCCCCACCGCCGGGTACAGTCCCCTTGTCGCTGGAGGCGACAGATACGGCATTCGACTGCTCGTTGATTGATAGGCTAGCAGACAGATGCGGCTTAGGCAGCTTCTGTTCCTTCGCCAGCGGCTGAGCAGCGTACCCTTCCAAGGCTTTGGCCATCGCGGCAATATGCTCCGGTGTCGTACCGCAGCAGCCTCCAATCAATCTCGCCCCTAAATCGGCGAAAGCACGGGCACACTTTCCAAAATAATCCGGAGTCGCTCCATATACATATTCTCCATCGATATAGTCCGCCAAACCTGCATTGGGGAAAACGGACATCGGCACGTTGAGCGGCCCCTCCACGTCATCCATCACACCCATGATTCCTTTTGGACCGGAATGGCAGTTGAAGCCAACCACGTCCGCCCCTTCCTCAACCACCGCTCCAAACGCATCTGGAATCGTAAATCCGTCCAGCGTGCGTCCGATTTGATCGACGGCGAACTGGCAAATCACCGGAACATCCGTCAGCTTGCGAGCTTGTCCCAAAGCGATTCGCATTTCTCCAAGGTCGTAAAACGTCTCGAACAGCAGCGCATCCACCCCTTCGCTCAGCAAAGCAGCAATTTGCTGCTCAAAATATTTGCCAAGCTCTTGGTCGGTGACGTTCGCCCGCTTGCCGCCGCGGATGGAACCAACCGCTCCTGCAACATACGCACGTTCGCCCGCGGCTTGCTTCGCGATCCGTACTGCAGCCCGGTTGATATCCTCCACCTTGGCCTCCAGTCCGAATTTAGACAATTTATAGTAATTTGCCGAAAACGTATTGGTTTCCAACAGCCTTGCCCCAGCATCGAGATAGCGGCGATGGATGTCGCCGATCACGTCGGGGCGCAGCAAATTAAATTCTTCATAAGAAATGCCGACCGGAAAACCCAATTGGTACAAATACGTCCCCATGGCCCCGTCGCCGACAATAACTTCGCGCTCCAAAGTCGCACGCAAATCCGGTTTCATGCTTCTGCCCCCTGACTGCCGTGAAGTTAACTCGCATTATGAATCAATCCCGGCGCAAACTATTATCATATTAATTTATCATAAATCGTTCTGATTGATAAGGTATCGCCGGTGAAGATCGCTGGTAGTTACCGTAAAAAAAGCCGGACTCCCGATCAGGGAACCCGGCGATTGTTCATCATCCTCTCGGATGAACGTTATGCTTCGATTATTTCGACCACGTAAACTCCGACTTAAACTTCGACGTTACCTTTGTATACCGCTTCGGCTGGCCCCGTCATATAGACATGATTGTCGCGTTCATCCCATTCGATGAACAAGTCTCCGCCCTTGAGTCCTATCCAGGCGGCGCGATCCGTCAATCCGTTTAGGACGGAGGACACCAGCGTAGCGCAAGCGCCCGTACCGCAAGCCAGCGTTGGGCCTGCCCCGCGTTCCCATACGCGCATCTCCACCCGCTCACGATTCGTCACCGTGGCGAATTCTACGTTGATCTTGCGCGGGAAGTATGGATGTACCTCCAGCTTCGGTCCCCACGTGGTCACTTCGAAATTCGGCGCATCATCCACATAGATGACGCAATGTGGATTGCCCATCGAGACGGCCGTAAACTTAAATTCTTGACCGTCCGTCTCAATCGGCTGGCTTACTATCGGATTTTGATTCAGCGTCGTTGGAATTGTCAGGCCGTCCAGGATCGGTTCGCCCATGTCGACCCGCACCGTCTTGACCACACCGTCTTCGACCTGCAAGGTCACTTGCTGAACGCCTGCTCCCAACGTTTCAATCGTTACGCTGTCTTTATCCACCAGACGGTTGTCATAGACGTATTTGGCTACGCAGCGAATCGCGTTGCCGCATTGTTCTGCTTCCGTACCGTCCGAGTTAATAATCCGCATTTTAAAATCCGCTTTGTCCGACGGGAGAATAAATACCAATCCGTCCCCGCCAACGCCAAAATATCGGTCACACCACCGGATCGCCAGTTCGGATACGTTATCCGGCAGCTGTTGTTCACCATAAAATACGAGAAAATCGTTACCTAGTCCATGCATTTTTGTAAATTCCATGCTAACCCCACTCCTGCATCGTTGGATGATAGGGTTAGTCTACGCCTTTGCCCGGTAGAAAAGCTATTGATTTTATGCACGAATGTTTGTACTTTTCGCGGTAACAAAGGGACGCGGTCCACTGCTGCGCCGTTTCCGATTGCCTGACCAGACGCTGCCCGCGCCCATTAGGAAGGTCGGAATGCCTGCGGCCACCAGCGTGATTGCCCACTCCCGCGTGCCAAGCGGTACCGTTTTGAAGATCGGCTGAAGCGGTTCAATGTACATGACGCCAAGCAGCAGCACAATCGACGACAGGACGGCGGCCACTAAATATTTATTTTGCAAAATGTTACGATGGAAAATCGACCGCGAGCTGCGGCAATCAAACACATGGATCAGCTGCGCCATAACCAGCGTCGCGAAGGCGACGGATTGCGCTTTGACCAGTTGGGCCGGATCCGACGGCGCATGGCGCAGCGTCAGCCAGAACGCCCCCAGCGTACATACGCCGATCAGCACGCCGCGGCTGATGATCTTCCACCCTAACCGACGGGCAAAAATATTTTCGTTCTTGCCGCGCGGCTTGTGTTCCATCAAGTCTTTTTCCGGTTGATCGACACCGAGTGCCATCGCTGGCAAACCGTCGGTCACCAGGTTCACCCACAAAATCTGGATCGGCAGCAGCGGCAGCGGCAAGCCTGCCAGCATGGCGAAGAACATTGTCAGAATTTCGCCGACATTGGAGGCCAGCAAATAACGAATAAACTTGCGAATGTTCTCGTAAATGCTGCGTCCTTCCTCAATTGCAGCGACAATCGACGTGAAATTGTCATCACTGAGGATGAGCGAGGACGCTTCTTTGGAGACGTCGGTGCCGGTCATGCCCATGGCGATGCCGATATCAGCGGCTTTGATGGCCGGCGCATCGTTTACGCCATCGCCGGTCATCGCCACCACATGCCCGTTCCGCTGCAGCGCCTTCACGATCCGCAGCTTATGCTCCGGCGACACCCGGGAGTAGACGTAGGTGTGCTCTACCTGCTTCTCCAGCTCCTCGTCGCTCAGCATCTCCAGCTGCTGGCCTGACATCGAGGTGCCGCCCCGCGGCAAAATACCCAGATCGGCGGCGATCGCTTCGGCGGTCAGCCCATGGTCGCCGGTGATCATCACCGTCTTGATACCTGCCCGGCGGCAGACGGTAATCGCGTCCCGCACTTCGCGGCGCGGCGGATCGATCATGCCGGTGAGGCCTACGAAGATCAGTTGGGATTCCACTTGATCTTCATGCTCCGCCCCCTCGGTTGGCTTCAAATCGCGGTAGGCCAGCCCAAGCACCCGAAGGGCACTGCGGGCCATTTGTTCGTTGGCTGCTTGCACTTTTTGCCGGAACGTGCCGGTGAAAGGCACCACTTTGCCATCCCACAGGATATAAGAGCAGCGTTCAAGCAACATATCCGGTGCCCCTTTGACAAGCGCCATTTTGCCGCCTTGATGGGAGACGATGACGGACATCCGTTTCCGCTTGGAATCAAAAGGAAACTCCTGATCGCGGACATACATTCCGCTCAAGGTTCCCGGCGTCATTCCCATTTTGGACGCCAGCGTTACCAACGCTCCCTCGGTTGGATCGCCCTTCAGCTTCCAGACCGAACCACCTGCAGCGGCTTCCTCCTTCGTCTTGCGGCGGCCGCGCTTCTCCGGATCGTCCTCATAGATCACCGCATTGCTGCACAGCGCGCTGATCTGCAACAAGCGGCGCAAGCTTTGATCATTGCGCATATCGACAGGCTTGCCTTGGTCCAGAATATTGCCAACCGGCTCATAGCCTTCGCCCGTCACTTCCAGCGACCGGCCTTCCAGCCACACCCGGGTTACGGTCATTGTGTTTTGAGTCAGCGTGCCGGTCTTGTCCGAACAGATGACCGTAGCGCAGCCCAGTGTTTCCACCGACGGCAGCTTGCGAACGATCGCCTTGCGTTTGATCATACGCTGCACGCCTAGTGCCAACGCGATCGTCACGATGGCTGGCAGACCTTCCGGGATCGCAGCCACGGCGAGACTCACTCCGGCGAAGAACATGCTGGCTGCCGGCTGTCCCTGCAGAATCCCCAGCAGCACCACAACGACGGTCAAACCGAGCGCCACATAAATCAAAATTTTGCCGAGCTGCTCCAGACGCCGTTGCAGCGGGGTTTCTTGGACTTCGGTATTTTGGATTAAATCGGCGATTTTCCCCATCTCGGTGTCCATGCCCGTGCGGATCACGATCCCCCGGCCCGTCCCGCGGGTAATCATCGTGCCCATGAAGCCGATGTTCTTCTGATCGCCCAGCGGGACGTCGCTTTCACTAAGCACCCCCGCATGTTTGCCCACCGGATGCGATTCGCCAGTCAATGCAGATTCTTCCACGTCCAAGCTGTTCGTAGATAACCACCGGATATCAGCCGGAATCCGGTCCCCGCTTTCCAGCAGGACAATATCCCCTGGAACAAGCTCTCTGGCAGGAATATGCTTGACGACGCCTTGGCGCAGCACATTGGCATGGGGCGCGGACAGTTCTTTTAATGCCCGCAGGGAACGCTCCGCACGGAATTCTTGGATAAATCCAAGCACCCCGTTCAGAATGATGATGGCGATGATGGTGACGGCATCCAGATACTCGCCGAGAAAACCGGATATCAGCGTGGCACCCATCAGTACCAGCATCATAAAATCCTTGAACTGGTTCAGGAACAGCAGAATCGGAGAGATGCGCTCTCCTTCCTTCAGTTCGTTCCAGCCAAATTCCTCGCGTCTCTTCTGCGCTTCTTCATCGGTCAGGCCCTGTTCACGCGTGACGCCGAAGTGTTGCAAAAGCGCATCACTGCTCCACTGGTGCCAGTTTTTTTGTTCCATCCTCCTTAATTCCCCTTCCGTTTATTATGCAGTATCGGCGTGAAGGCTTTTCCACCTAGGGTAAATGTATTCCAGCCAGTCCCAAATTATCACAGGGGAGCCCTTAAGTTTTTGCCCGAAGTATGGCATCATAGAAGGGGGCTTTCTCGTGAAGCCGCCGTTTTTATACCACAGTTTCAGAACAGGAGATTATCATAAAATGGCACTCGACGGCATCGTAACCCGAGCGATCGTACACGAATTGCAAGCCTGCATCGGCGGTCGCATCAATAAAATACACCAGCCCGCAGAAAGCGACCTCGTCTTTCACTTGCGCACGCATGCGGGCAATAAGCGGCTCCTGCTGTCGGCGAATCCGACATACCCGCGGATTCATTTCACGGAAAGTTCATTTCCGAATCCGTTGGAGGCACCGATGTTCTGCATGCTGCTGCGCAAGCACTGCGAAGGCGGGACCATCGAAGCGGTGACGCAGGTCGGCATGGAGCGGATCATCCATATCGACGTCCGTACTCGCGATGAGCTTGGAGATTTATCCATCAAGCGGATCATCATCGAATTGATGGGACGGCACAGCAACATCATCTTGGTTGACCCCGCCACCGGCACCCAGTTGGACGGGATACATCACGTGACGCCGGCCATTTCCGGCTATCGGGTCGTCATGCCCGGCTTCGCCTATACCGCGCCGCCAGAGCAGCACAAGCTTCATCCGCTCGAAGCGGATCGGGCGGCGTTTATGGGCGCCTGGCAAGCGGCAACAGCCGAAGGCAAAGGCAGCAACTGGCTGGTCGATGCCTTCGCCGGGCTCAGCCCGCTGATCGCCGGCGAAATCTACGCCCGCGCCGGAGTCAGCGGCATTGCAGCCGAGATCGGGCTTAACCCGGAGGAGGCGGAGCGGTTATGGGGGGCTTTTAACGGATTGATGGAGGAGGTTCGCAGCCAGAACTATTCCCCCATGACCGGCGAAAACGCCAAAGGAAAAAGCATCTTCTCCGCCGTCCGTCTCACAAGCGCCCACGGGGAGATTCGCACCTATTCTTCGATCAGTGAATGCATGGAAGATTACTACGGGGATAAAGCGCTGCGGGATACGGTCAAACAGAAGACGAGCGACCTGCTGCGCTTCCTGCAAAACGAGCGAAACAAAAACATCAAGAAGCTGACCAACCTGGAGAAGGATCTAAGCGAAGCCGAGGATGCCGAACGTTACCGCATCTGGGGTGAGTTGCTGCTGCCTTCGTTGCATGCGATTCGCAAAGGGGACACCAGCGTGGAGCTGATCAACTACTACGATGAAGAGCAGAAAATGGAGACGATTCCACTGGATCCGCTGCTAACCCCATCGGAGAACGCCCAGCGGTATTTTAAGAAGTACAACAAATTTAAGAACAGTCTCGCCGTCATCGAAGAACAGATGAAGCTGGCGAAAGAGGAAATTGCTTACCTCGACGGCTTGCTGCAGCAGTTAAACGATGCGACGTTAAGCGATATCGACGAAATCCGCGAGGAGTTGACTCAGCAGGGATATTTGCGAGACCGGGCCAAGCGGGGCAAGAAGAAGAAAAAGAACGACCGTCCGACGCTGCACGTCTATACTTCGTCGGAGGGCATCGAAATTTACGTCGGCAAAAACAACCTGCAAAACGAATACGTCACCAACCGGCTCGGCAAACCCAACGATACTTGGCTCCATACGAAGGATATCCCGGGTTCCCACGTCCTGATCCGCAGCGAGTCATACGGAGACGCAACGCTGAATGAGGCCGCGCAACTTGCCGCTTATTTCAGCCAGGCGAAGCAATCCAGCAGCGTTCCGGTAGACTGCACGCTCATCCGCTACGTCCGCAAGCCAAACGGCGCCAAGCCCGGCTTCGTCATTTATGACCATCAACGGACGTTGTATGTCACGCCGGATGAGCAGCTTATTAAATCGTTGCCAAACACGGTGAAGAACGGCTGATTGGATGACAGATGACTGTTGGCGATACTCAAATGTCATAAAAAACGGTGCTCCAAAAGGGTTTATCAATGCGTAGACCCTTTGGACCACCGTTTTTTCGTTTTTATCAGTTTTCTAAGTTTTTCCCAGCCCGTCTGACCGCCTCTGCCGCCTGTTTCAACCGTTCCACTGTACCCGGCGGTGCCGTGCGTCCACCTAAATCACCGTGAAAAACAACCCCCTGCCGCACACCGTGATAATCAGATCCCCCGGTAACGATTAGCCCGTACTGCTCGGCCATGGCGGTATAACGGCTCTCCTCTTCTGGGCCGTGGTCAGAATGGTACACTTCAATCCCATCCGGCTTCCTGTGCTCCAGGATTGAGCGCACCAACTCGTCGTCCCCGTATAAGCCCGGATGCGCTAACACTGCCGCGCCGCCTCCCTCATGAATCCACATGATGGCCTCTTCCGGTGCTATGCGCGGCAGAGAAGCATAGCCGGGTTTGCCTTCGGCTAAATATCGATCAAAAGCCTCGCGCATATCCGATACATATCCCTTGCGAACAAGGGCATCTGCGATATGAGGCCGGCCTAGGCTTTCCCCCGGACGCAGCGGCCGGTCCAGCCCAGCTTGCACTTCCTCCATCGTAATCTCAACGCCTAACTGCTGCAGCTTCGCGATAATTAGATGATTTCGCTCCTCCCGAACCGAGCGAAGCCGGGCCAAGCGCTCCTGAAGCTGCTCATCCTCGTAATCCAGGAAGTATCCCAACACATGGATGTCTTTGCCCCCGGCCCTTGTGCTGATTTCAATGCCGGGGACAACGTCCACGCCAAGCTCCTTCCCGGCCAGCAATGCTTCCTCAATCCCCACAACGGTATCGTGATCTGTGATAGCCAAGCCAGTGAGCCCTTTTTCCTTGGCCAGCCTTACGTTTTCCGCCGGCTTATTCATCCCGTCCGAAGCTTGGGTATGTGAATGAAGGTCGTAACATTCGTCTTCCATATGTGGTTCCATGTGATCCCATCCTTCATTTCGCAAGTTTTTACGTAGTTTGCGGGTATTCCCGCAGGAAAGTCAAAAACGTCACTGCGGTGACCGGCAACAGCGTCGACTTCAAATGAATCGAATAAAACATCCGCTTAAAAGACAACCCTTCAATATCCAGCACCTCCAGCAGTCCCAGCGCCTGCTCATGCTTAACGGAAGAAGGCGAAATAATTGTGATGCCGATCCCGGCCTCGACGGCCGATTTTACCGCCCCCGTGCTGCCAAGTTCCATCACAGTACGAAGTTGGTTGATGTCAACGCCGCATCTCCGCAATTCATCCTCCATCACCTGACGAGTACCAGAGCCTTTTTCCCGCAGTACAAAGGGGTAATGAATCGCTTCCTCCACCGTGACGGACCTTCTCCCTGACAGCGGGTGACCGGCGGGAACAATCAGCTTAAGCTCATCCTCCATGACAGGTTCAGATACCAAGTCCGGATGTTGAACCGGTGCCTCAACTAACCCAAAATTCAGTTGGTGATTCAGAATCTCCTCAATGATTTGCGTCGTATTGATTACCTTCATCACAATTGAAATATGAGGATATCGCTGCCCAAACGGACCTAGGAGCCGAGGAAGGACATATTCCCCGATCGTCAAGCTGGAGCCGAGCTGAAGCCGCCCTTCCAGCATCGACGTATGCCGCGACATGGCCTGCTCCGTTTCACGAATTAACTCAACGCTCTGGCGAGCAAACGGCATTAAAGTTTGTCCGGCTTCCGTTAATTCGATTCTTTTGGTAGAACGGATCAGTAGCTTGGTGCCGAAGTAATCTTCCAGCGATTGGATTTGCATCGTAACCGCAGGCTGAGTCATGTGCAGGGCCTGGGCTGCAGCCGAGAAGCTGCCACGCTGCGCCACCGTATAGAAAATATGAAGCTGGTGATAGTTTAACGCCATCGTCCGGCACTCCCCTTTCTCTCCATTGCAAAGCTCTCCATTAACAATAGCATGCTCGCCCCAACTCCATAAAGTGCCCGTACCATGAATTTGATGCAGGATCAAAAAAACGCGCTTGTATATAGTCTTGTGTAGTCTTGTGCGCCTCTTTTGCACCATTATCCCTTTTGCTCAGAAGAGGGAGATTCAGGAGGATCATCTTCTTACCGCCCTTTTTGCACCATTATCCCCTTTGTTCAGAAAAGAGGGTCCGATAAGCCCGATGGTAAGGAGGTTACCCGGAAATCCGATCAACCTCTGAATATCGGATGGTCAATGTGTATTTTTTTCTTGATGATAGAACGTACGTTTGGTATAATTTAGAAAAGAGAACGTATGTACGCATTTAATGGAGGAAGCGGACATGAAATTAGGCATGAATACGGAGCATCAAGCTATCAGCCGTCGTTTTCAAAAAGAAGCCGACTGCATCGAGGCGATCATCGCGATGAAGTGGCCAAATGGCTTTGTCTGCCCGCGCTGCGCTTATACCGAGAGCAACCGTCTATCCACCCGCCGGCTTCCTTTGTTTGAATGCGGAAGATGCAGTTATCAAGCCTCGCCTTTGGTCGGCACCATTTTTGAAAGAACTCATCTGCCTTTGGTGAAGTGGTTCCAAGCACTGGAGCTGTTTCTGCTCCCGGATGGCATCTCGGCGCTGCGGTTGAGTCAGGTAATCCAAGTGACCTACAAGACCGCTTGGCTCATGCTGCACAAAATCCGTCATACCCTCGGCGAATGTGAGGCGAAGGTTTTGCTCTCTGGAGAAGTCAAAGTGTGCCGCGATCAATATGGGACGGATACCAGACGCTTTCATCCTGCTGATCAACCTTATGCCACTGCGGTTGTTACCGGCTGCACGGTCACGGAGACTGGCGAACCCGAGCGAGTGAAGATTCAACTGATTCCACACAAAAGAGGAGGGGGCGAGCAACAGGCTGACCGGAGCGATCTTGAGGCATTCATCAACAAGTATGTCGATGGACAACACACCTCAACCAAGCGGTGGTTTCCTTTCGCTTATCGGATGTATCTGCCCTTGCGGAGAGTCGTGAGACAAGCAAGAGACTCGATCCGACGCACGTATGTCTCGCTAGGAATAACGCATTTGCAGGCGTATTTGAA